>NZ_JACOOD010000040.1:0-39688 GCF_014287405.1 Bacteroides sp. NSJ-48
TCCGTCCGGTCAGTTTTTCTTTTCCCCAGCGTAGGACAGAACCGAGCTTCCAGCATTTGGAAGTCCGTGACCTTACCCATCCGGCATTGCTCCGTTACTTGCAGGGACGGGGTATCAATGTCGAACTGGCAAAAAGAGAATGTAAGGAACTCCATTTTACCAATAATGGCAGACCGTTCTTTGCTATCGGTTTCCCGAACATGGCAGGAGGTTACGAGGTTCGCAATTCCTTTTTCAAAGGCTGCATCGCCCCGAAAGACATCACCCATATACGGCAGCAGGGAGAGCCGAGGGAGAAGTGTTTGGTGTTCGAGGGTTTCATGGACTACCTCTCTTTCCTTACGCTCCGCATGAGGAACTGTCCGACCATACCCGACCTTGACAGGCAGGATTATGCCATTCTTAACTCTACCGCCAATGTGTCGAAAGCCATTGACGTGCTGTACCCGTATGAACGCATCCACTGTATGCTTGACAATGACAAGGCTGGATATGAAGCGACACGGGCTATCGAATTGGAATACCCCTACCGTGTGCGTGACTTCTCGCACAATTATAGGGGATATTCGGACTTGAACGATTATCTGTGCGGCAGGAAGCAGGAACAGAAAAACGCAGCCAGCCAAGTGCAGGAAACGAAGCAGGAAACCGGACAACGTGCCGCCCCAAGACAAAAGAGAGGCAGGGGCATTTAATCCGGCAGGACTACCAACGGCTGGCGGTTTATTTGGAGAGCAAGGTTATGTTTCGGTAAACCGAAACTACCTTGCTTTGCTCACCGCAAAGAAAATTTCTCCCGTTGGTCGCAATTTTTAAGATACCATTTAAATGTAAAAACCTATGACGAATATAAAGGATAAGCCGGGGGGACGTCCGGCAAAGAAACGGATAGAGAAGCAGCAACGGGTTGTCAGTACGAAACTGACCGAGTTGCAGTATTACGCCATCAGAAAGCGAGCCGGGGAAGCTGGGTTACGTGTCAGTGAGTATGTAAGGCAGGCGGTTGTTTCGGTAGAGGTCATACCCCGGCTGAACAGGCAGGATGCGGACACCATCCGCAAACTGGCAGGGGAAGCCAACAACATCAACCAGTTGGCGCACCGGGCGAATGCCGGAGGTTTCGCACTGGTGGCGGTGGAACTGGTGAAGCTCAAAAACCGGATTATTGAAATCATAAACCATTTGTCAGATGATTGGAAAAATAAAAAAGGGAAGCGGGTTTAAGGGCTGTGTGAACTATGTGCTTGGCAAGGAGCAGGCGGTTTTGCTTCATGCGGACGGGGTTCTGACTGAAAGCCGGGGAGATATAATCCACAGCTTCTGTATGCAGACCGGGATGAATCCCGACTTGAAAAAGCCTGTCGGACATATTGCGTTGAGTTATTCGGCAGTGGATGCGCCCAAATTGACAGATGGGAAGATGGTACAGCTTGCGCAGGAGTATATGCGTGAAATGAAAATCACCGATACGCAGTATATCATCGTGCGCCATCAAGACCGGGAACACCCACATGTGCATATCGTGTTCAACCGCATAGACAATAACGGCAAGACCATTTCGGACAGGAACGACATGTATCGTAACGAACAGGTATGCAAGAAGCTGAAAGCCAAACACGGGCTTTATTTCGCCGAGGGAAAAGAGCAGGTGAAGCAGCACCGATTGAAAGAGCCGGACAAATCAAAATACGAGATTTACACGGCTGTGAAAAATGAAATCGGCAAATCCCGTAACTGGCAGCAGTTGCAGCACAGGTTAGCGGAAAAGGGTATCACTATCCAGTTCAAACGAAAGGGACAGACTGACGAGATACAGGGCATATCCTTTTCCAAAGGCGAATACACGTTCAAGGGGTCGGAGATAGACCGCAGTTTCAGTTTTTCCAAACTGGATAAATGTTTCGGGGATGCAGGAATGAATGTTGCCGAAAGCCAACGGCAAACAACTTTCGCACCCGTTCGGGAACAAGCACCTGCACCGGACAAGGCTGACAGTCCGTTGATAACAGGTTCACTCGGTCTGTTTTCTGCTTCTTCTCCCCCAGTGGATGAAGAACCTAATTTTAATTTGAGAAAGAAGAAGAAAAAGAAAAAACAACTTAAACAGTAAAGACATGGAAGATAATTTGATTTTAGAGGGGCTTCTCTCTATGGTTACGGAACTGAAAGAGAAGCAGGAAGCACAGGCAACGCCAGCCAGTCGGGAGGAAACTCTCGAACGGCTGGGAGCAATCGAACAAGCGTTGTCGGAACTGCACAGTAATTCGGCTGTTCCCGAAGAAAAGTTGCGGGTTATTCAAAGCCAACTTGACGACATAAGGAGCAGGATGCAAGGTCAGCAGAAGAACATAGAGGACACCAAGAAAATAACATTGGAAACCTACCGTTGTTTCAAGGTAATGATTGATACTTTGGGCTCTTGCAAGACGGATAAAGAGGAAGCTACGCCCTTACCGTTCTATCAACGGATTTACAACAAGGTCGCTTCTTGGATTCGTCCGGGATTGTTTGTTTTTTCGGCAGTGCTGGTCGTCTGTTCCGTTTCCATATTCTTGAATGTCCGTTTGGCTGAACGTATGCAGCAGTTGCAGGACAACGATATGAAATACCGCTATTTGCTGATGCAAGGACAGGCAGACGGGGAAACTTTTGATATGCTGGAAAACAAGTTCAAGTGGCAACGGGATAACGGTTTTATCCGAAGTTTGACCGATTCAGTGATGGATTTTGAATATCGCATCCAAAAGCAGGCGGAAGCACTGGAACGTGCAAGGCTGTTGAATGAGCAAGCCGAACAGCTAAAGAAAGAAGCCGATAAGTTGGGTAAGCCATAAACGGGGAAAGTCGGAACAGATGAAGTACATTCACCGTTCCGGCTTTTCAGATTCACTTCTTTTTCTTCGTACAGTGTTCTTTCTCGAACTGGCGTAGCGTGGTGACGCTGAACCGTTCTTTAATAAACTCCCGGACATCGGAAGCCTTGTAATACACTTTTCCGCTGATAGTGAAGTAAGGCAGCGCACCGATAGCCCGGTAGCGTTGCAGAGTTTTGATACTTACTTTGAATAATAAACACAAGTCTTGATTATCCAATAGGTTGTCATCTTCGGGTAGTACCTTGTCCGCATTGCGTAGTACCCGTACATCCTTGCAGAGTTCTTCCAGCTTGGCGTACAGCTTCTGCATCCATACGCTGAAATCGTCATTGTCTATATACATGATTGCTTCATTTTTCTGATTATACATTCTTGTCTGTCAATCAATTGATGAAGCAAAGTTCAGAAAATAGGCGCAAAGAAATTACGGGGGAACTAATGGAATCCCCTATAAATAAATCATAAGTCACTGATTATCTATATCCTTTCTTGTCATGTTCCTTTTTGATAAGTTCTACCAATCCATTAAGAAACCCGGTCAGTTTGCCCGGCTTTCGTTTTATCACGTCCTCATGTTTTTGGTAACAGTCGCCTATCTTGATGTTGAACAGCCATTCAAAGGCTTTCGCCAAGTCCACCAAGTAGGCGGGCTTGCCGTTCTGATACACGATGTTTTTGGAGAGGAACAGACCGCTTACCATTTCCATGATGTTGATAAGGGTTGTCTTGTCTGCGAGATAGAGAGGGGAAAGGGGCTGTTTGTTGATACGTTGCTGTAGCTGTTCCGGGTATTTGATGCGCCACTCGATAAGGCGTATTTCAGTGTTCAAAAGTCCTATCGCTTCATCAATTAGATGCAGATGGGGCATTTTTTTCTTGCTCAAACCGTACACGATACGATTTAAGACGGTGCAAACCAAAGGAAAAATAACGTAGTAAAACGTTGTAATCCTGCTCATTGATACTAAAATTGGCTACATGGGTCGCCAATTCTTCGATAGCTTCTGCAAATTCAGATGCAGACACTTTACGTTGTGAGCATTCCGACAATAAGCGGAAAAATCTTTGGTCGAATATTTTTTTCATTGAGTCGATTAAAAATACTATTTGACAGCAATCAAATAGAAATGTTATTGATAATATTTTTAACTTCATATTTTAAAGAATCTGGTCTTATTATAGTTGCACTATCTGCAAAAGACAGATACCAATGTGCAAACTTACTGATTGAAAATGTTAGAAAATGAAGTTCAAACATATCCCCTATCTCTTTCTCAGATGTTAATCCGTAATAATATTTATCATCATTCATTATGGAGGTTTTATTCTTTTCTATTCTTATAACGATTTCATGTAATTTTTCTTTATCATAAAACTCGCGTATGAATTTTTCCAAAGGAGGATGCTCCCGTGATTGTAATTCATTAAGAATGTGCATTTTTTGAATTCTATCTATCCGAAATGTAAGATAGATTTCTTTGGGAAGATAAAAGCCTATTAGATACCAGTTAGTTCTCGAAAAGAAAATTCCAACAGCTTCAATCTTTCGTTCTGAAACACTTAACGCATTACTTCCCAAATAAGATATTTCAATAATTCTTTTTTGGTATATACTTTGTAAAATAAGTAAAAGAATATCAGGTTTATAGGTAGATGATTTATAAGTATCCAATACAGACATGCACTTTTCCATTGTTTCTAACATATTTTTGTCTGCAAAACGCATGACAGACCTAATCTTTTCTATTCCAGACTTATAATGTTCGTTGCTATTTGAATCAGTTAGTTCATGTACTAATTTCTCTGCAATCAAAAAGGACAAAGCCTCTTTTTGAGTAAACATTAGAGGAGATAATTTGAATCCTTCTGCAAGTGAATAACCAATACCGGGATTTCCTATGATAGGAATGCCTGCCTCTTCCAATGTTCTTATATCTCGATATACAGTGCGAATGCTTATATTAAAACGTTCTGAAATTTGCTGTGCTTTCACTAACGAGTGCGATTGTAACTGAATCAATATAGCAGAAATACGGTCTATTCTATTCATTTTGCATCTTTAATTTGAATATTTGAATCTTCAATAATAACAGCTTGTTTATTACTTATAGGAATAAGCTGCAACTTCTCATTATATAGTTGAACTATCTTTTCACCTTTTTTCTTGAATGGAAAATTTCCATAATGGGGAATCGTATAAAAATCGACCAAATCTAAAGAAGTACAGTCTTTCAATTCAGGAGCCTTTTCTATTGGATCAAAATTCACACTTCTCATATATTCTGCATCGGGAGAGGCTATTATTGCTCCGGCAGATTCCCCAATATACAGTTTACCCAATTTCACTTGTTTAGATATAATTTTATCAACACCTTTTCTTTTTAACTCTTGCAAAAGGAAAAATGTATTTCCACCTGTTATGTAGATATAATCGCATTTATGTAATATAGAAGATATTTCCTCTTTGGGCAGTTGGGTAATCTCGACTTCTTCAACAATCATTCCTGCTTCTTCTAAAGCCTTTTTCCCCTTTTTTACATAGAATCGTATTGGTTCTGTAAGGCTTGCAGTTGGTATAAAAGCTATAATTTTCCCTTGCAAATCTTCTTTGGCACAATCGACAAATAGATTAGCAACATCAGCAAATGATGAGCATAAAAATAATCTTTTCATATTCTATAATATTAAGTTGAATACTTTTTGATACAAAGATAGCGTCTTCTATGACAGCCCTATGTCAGTAAGTCTAAATATTGAAGAGTTTTTTTCATCAAAACAATCCATTATTGAAATTTACCCTATTTGTAATGTGGCTGCGTTCCCTTATGAAAAGAAGAAATAATTTTGTTCCCTTTATGAAAAACAAGTGCTACACAACCTGCCGGGATAGAACGTTGAAAGCCTTGCTTTACATCATCTATCCTTAAAAACCAATATTGCTTTATATAAGGAGCGAGCAATTTGGTAGGTTGTATTACTTGAATTTTCTCCATTCTGTTTTAATTATCAAACAAAAGTAAGATTTCTTAGATAGATATTAGGTGTAAAAAAGGGACATTCTAATTAAAACATCCAAATATCTGTTGCCTAAATCATTCAAAGTTCTCTGCATTGGAAGATATGTCATAGATAAGTTGAAAAAGTTATTATAAACACAAGTTTAGTTTGTGTTTTTGTCTATATATCCAAAACGGACTAAACTAATTTCTATTGACAGCAAATTATATATGCTGGCGAAAAGAAAAACAGTATTCTTCTTTTCGCCAGTTTTGCTTTTATGGTTAGAGAGCTTTTGTTACCTTTGCACATGAAGCCCACCGCAAAGCGATTTCTTCGTTTTTTTGTTACTATTTTGTTACCCACTATTAGTAATAGGTGGGCTTTTGCTTTGATAATCAGAGTTATATTATGCTGTATGTATAATATGTGGCAAAACATTTTCAACAGTTATCAGTTGTGGCGGAAGCGGAAAAGTGAGCAACCGCCTCTTTAGCCATACGGAAATTAGTGGGCAATAGTAATTTATTCGTCATATCCCAATTTCTTCTCATTGTAATCCGATGCGATATAAGCAGGGCGTCTTTTGGTCTCTTTGAAAATGCGCCCGATATACTCTCCGATAACGCCCAATGCGAACAGTTGGATGCCGCCCAAGAACAGAATAACGACTATCAGGGTGGGGAAACCGGCGGCCTGGTCGCCGTATATGATGGTCTTTATCAGGAAATAGATGGCGTAGATAAAGCTGGAAATGGAACAGAGAATACCGCAAACGGTGGCAATGCGCAGGGGAGCGGTGGAAGAGGAGGTGATTCCTTCGATTGCCAGGTTCAGCAGTTTGAAGAAACTCCATGAGGAGTGTCCGGCAAGGCGGTCGCCCCGGTCGAATTCTATGCTTTTCTTCCGGTAGCCTATCCAGCAGAATAGTCCTTTGGTATAGCGTTCCTGTTCGCGCAAGTGTCTTAACGTCAGTACGCAGCGGCGGTCGAGCAGGCGGAAGTCTCCTACGTTCGGCAGGATATCTATCCGGCTCATCTTTTGTAAGATGCTGTAGAAAGCAAGTGACAGCCGGCGGCGCATCCAGCTCTCTTCGCCACGGTTGCGGCGTTTGGCGTAGATGTCGTCATAACCTTCTTCCCAGTATTGCAGCATCCGGTCTACAAGTTCGGGAGGGTCTTGCAGGTCGGCATCCATTACCACGCAGCAGTCTCCGGTGGTGTAGTCGAAGCCTGCAAGCATGGCGATTTCCTTACCGAAGTTGCGCGAGAGGTTCACGAAATTTACCCTGCTGTCCGTTTGTCGGAGTTGGCGGATAACGTCGAGTGTCCGGTCGCTGCTGCCGTCATTGATAAATAGGATTTCCCATGCATAAGTGCCGTTGCGGTTGATAAGTTCTATCAAGCGCTGATATAGGGTAGGGAGCATCGCTTCTTCGTTGTAGACCGGAATCAGTAGGGTTACTTTCTTCATTTCGCAAATGTGTATGGTAAATACTTTGCAAATATATTATTTTCCGGAGAAGTCCGGGATAAATATTATAATTAAAAATTATTGATTTGAGAAATATCAGTCTTTTCGTTTGAAAACGAAGCGTACCAACAGGAAATTGACCGGAATGGCTATGGCGAATACCGGAATAGGGGCAAGGGTTTTGGAGAGTCCCAACCAGAGGAATGTATTCAGCAAACCGATGTGCAGCAGGTAATTGAATAAATGTGCTCCGCCAAAACCGAACGCTTTGCTCCATGACGGCTTTTTGCCGAACGTAAAGTATGCGGTAAGGTAGAAATTGGCGATAAAGCTCAGGACATAGCCGAGGGTATAGGCTATATTTACATTGACAAACCGTTGCAGTAAGAAGTATATCCCGTAGTGCAAGGCGGTTGCAAGGACACCCACCATGACAAAACGTATGAACTCGGGAAATCTTTTTAAATGCTTCATTTTAGGTTTACGCTATCATTGAGCCGGCAAAGTTAGGTATTGTTGTAGAATATTTCGTACTTTTGCAGCCGGAAAAATATAAAAACGAAAATATATGTCGGACAGAAAGATAGCGTTCTGGTTTATTGCACTGTTAAGTGTACTTGTACTGGTTCCCTTTTTAGGGGAAACCATATTCTATTCGAAAGGGGAACCGCGTGAGGCGATAGTTGCATATACCATGCTGGAAAGCGGTAACTGGATACTCCCGATGAATTACGGAGTGGAAATAGCTTATAAACCACCTTTCCTTTATTGGACAATAGCCGTCATTTCATCCGTCTTGGGAGGAGTCACGGAGTTCTCGGCACGTATGCCGTCGGCGCTTGCTTTTCTGGCTATGCAGTTGGTGTTCTTCAGCTTCGTAGCCAAACGCAAGGATGTAAAGATTGCATTTCTGACCTCTATCCTTCTTTTGTCCTCTTTTGAAGTGCACCGTGCGGCGGTAGCTTGCCGGCTTGATATGCTGCAAGTTTCTCTCATCGTGATTTCATTATGTCTGCTTTTCCGATGGGATGAGAAGAATTGCAAAGGAATTCCTTGGTTGGCCGTACTGTTGATGGCATGCGCTACATTGACAAAAGGGCCGGTCGGCTCTATCTTTCCCTGTTTGGGTATCGGGGTGTATCAGTTGTTGCGCGGGCGTTCGTTCGGAAAAACTTTCTTTTCACTGCTGGGCATCGGGTTACTGTCCCTCATCCCTTTGGGCATTTGGTTTTGGGCAGCTTATCAGCAAGGCGGAGAGGCGTTTGTCAACTTGATGCTGGAAGAGAATACCGGACGTTTCTTCCGGAAAATGTCCTATGCATCGCACGAGAATCCGTTGTGGTATAACTTCCTGACTATTATTTGGGGATGGATTCCCTGGACTTTAGTGCTGCTTATTTCCTTGTTCGGACTGAAATGGAAAAAGATACGTCTTCTGCCGGAAGGTGCTTCCGTTGGCGAACGTTTAAAGAAAGCGTGGTGCAAATTCCGTTCTCAGTCACCGTTGCAGCTTTTTGCGTGGGTAGTGATTTTAACGATTTTCATCTTCTATTGTATTCCCAAAAGTAAGCGTAGCGTCTATCTGTTGCCTATCTATCCGTTTATGGGAATGCTGCTTGCCGAATACCTGCTGGCATTGGTGCAACGAGGCGCGAAAGTATTCCGGATTTCCGCCTGGATTTTCGTTGCATTGACAATATTGCTTACCGTTACTTTCTTTGCCGTGCGTTTGGACATGATTCCCGAAAGTATTTGGGGAACAGGCAAGCATGCCGCCGAGAATATAGCTTTTGTGAATGCACTGCATACGGTGGAGCTCTCACTGCCGAAATGGCTGATTGTGTTCCTGCCGCTTGTAGCTGCCGGTTGCTTGCTGTATATGCTGGTAAAGCGTGCAGACGCGCGTTCGCTGTTATATGGTACGGCTGGCTGCATTTTGTGTATATTTGTGTCGTTGGACGGCGTTTATCAGCCTACTATATTGGCGGTGAAGTCGGACAGGCATCTGGCTGTACGCCTGAACGAGTTGGAGCCTCAAGGCATGGTCTATTCGTATGCCGACTGGGTTAAGTTCTATGGCATAAATTATTATCTGGGCGACCGGGTGCGTATCTTTGATAAACTGAACCCTGCCCAAGGTTATGTGCTGGTGACGGACGAACTGCAAGAACAGTTCCTGCAGGATACGGAAGACACCTACCGGGTGGAGGAAGTATACCGCACTCCTCTGCGCAGTTGCGACTTGCGCCGGAAAGTCATTGTTTATAAATTCAGCAAAAAATAAAAAATGAGTCCCCAAGGGTTGATTGATAAATATTATCCGGAAGCCAATGAATTGCGGCATATCCTACTGACGCACAGCCGTTCTGTGGCCGATAAGGCTTTGTGGATTGCCGACCGCCATCCGGAGTTGTCTTTGGACAGAGATTTTCTGTATGAAGCGGCTATGTTGCACGATATAGGTATATTCCTGACAGATGCCGACGGCATTTATTGCTTTGGCGACAAACCTTATATCTGTCATGGCTATTTGGGAGCGGACCTGGTGCGTTCGGAAGGATATCCGCGTCATGCCTTGGTCTGTGAAAGGCATACGGGGGCCGGTCTCGCACTGGAGGATATTATTGCGCAAAATCTGCCTGTTCCTCACCGGGACATGCTTCCGGTAAGTATGGAAGAGCAGGTTGTATGTTTTGCAGATAAGTTTTATTCCAAGACACATCTGGACAGGGAAAAAAGTGTAGAGAAAGCGCGTGACAGCCTGCTGCGTTATGGCAAAGCCGGCGTGCAACGCTTTGATTATTGGTGTAAACTGTTTTTGTAGCAATCTAAATTTCTTTAAAAAGGGAGATTATCCGTATAAATTACGTACTTTTGCCCGTTCAAGCGTAAACTGTTAGTTAATGACGCCATTGAAAGCAAATACATTCATATCATTCATACTACTATTCGTCTTACTTCTTCTTTCCGGTGAGGCTGCTTCGCAACGTCGTCGGCGCGGTGTTGTACCACCAGGAAGACAGCAAGTGGACTCTTTGCGGAGTGATTCGCTGGGGCAGGGGATTGCATCTTCTCATAGGAGAGGTATGCGCGATACCTTGCAACCCGATTCTTTACGGATGGATACGCTGGCAGCTTCCGGCAAGAAGAAACAGCCTTTGGACGCTCCGGTGACTTATGAGGCAAACGATTCCATTGTATTTACTCAAGGCGGATATGCGCATCTCTATGGTCAGGGAAAAGTAAACTATCAGCAGATAGAATTGGCGGCGGATGTTATTACCATGAATATGGATAGTAGCACGGTTTATGCCCATGGAGTGGAGGATTCGTTGGGCGTGAAGAAGGGAACACCGGTTTTCAAGGATGGAGAAACCCCATACGAGACTAATACGATTCGCTATAACTTCAAGAGTAAGAAGGGTATTATAAGTAATGTAGTCAGCCAGCAGGGCGAAGGATATGTAACCGGAAACAATGCAAAAAAAGGCGCTAATGACGAACTGTATATGAAGAGTGGCCGATACACGACCTGCGACCACCATGAGCACCCCCACTTCTATATGCAGATGACTTATGCAAAAGTGCGCCCCAAAAAGAATGTAGTGACCGGACCTGCCTATCTGGTGGTGGAGGATGTGCCTTTGCCGCTTGCCGTGCCGTTCTTTTTCTTCCCGTTTTCGAGCAGCTATTCGTCGGGTTTCCTCATGCCTACCTATATGGATGACTCCAGCCGCGGTTTCGGTTTGACGGACGGTGGATATTACTTTGCCATCAGTGACAAGATGGATTTGAAGTTGCGTGCCGATATTTTTACGAAAGGTTCCTGGGCTTTGAATGCCGAGTCCAATTATATCAAACGGTACAAATATTCGGGCTTGTTTCAGGCAAGCTACCAGGTAACCAAAACCGGTGATAAAGGATTACCGGATTATTCTGTGGCTAAGGACTTCAAGATTGTATGGTCTCACAGACAGGATGCGAAGGCCAATCCGAATCAGACATTTTCTGCCAGCGTGAACTTTGCTACCAGTAGTTATGAGCGTACCAACATCGGCAATATGTACAATTCGAATGCCATGTCGCAGAATACAAAAACTTCAAGTATCAGCTATTCCCGTTATTTCTTCGACAGGAAACTGACGATTGCGGCAACCACCAATATCGCACAGACTATGAAGGACTCCTCGGTCAATGTCACTCTGCCCGACTTGAATATCTCCTTGTCTACGCTTTACCCTTTTAAGCGTAAGAAAGCGGCGGGTGAAGAAAAATGGTATGAGAAGATTTCCATCCGGTATACGGGGCGTTTGACCAACAGTATCCAGACCAAGGACAACCTGCTGTTTAAATCCAATCTGATAAAGGACTGGAAAAACGGTATGAAGCATGAGATTCCTATCAGTGCCACTTTCACATTGTTCAAGTACTTCAATGTAACACCTTCTGTCAGCTATACCGAACGCTGGTATACGCGCAAGGTCATGAAAGACTGGGACCCTAATGCCGGAGGAAGCGGCAGGGAAGTAGCTACCGATACGATTTACGGTTTTCATCGTGTGTATAACTACAATGCCAGCCTGGGTATCAATACGAAGATATACGGTATGTATAATCCTATATTCCTTCCTAAAAAGAAGATACAGATCCGCCATGTCATAACCCCGTCTGTGAGTATAAGTGCCGCACCGGATTTTGGTTCCTCGCGCTACGGTTATTACGACTCCTATATCAAGAATTATGCGGACGGAAGACGGGATACGGTGGTTTATTCTCCCTATGCCGGTCAGGCGTTTGATGTGCCGGGAAGAGGCAAGCAGGGAAATATAACCTTCAGTATCTCCAACAACCTGGAGATGAAGTATTACAGCAGTAAGAAGGATACGATTAAGAAAATCAGTCTGATTGACGAGTTGGGAGCTAATATTAATTACAATATGGCGGCTGCGACACGTCCTTGGGGTGACCTTGGGCTGAATTTGCGTTTGAAGTTGAGCAAGAATTACACGTTCAGTATGAGCTCTTCATTCAAGACATACGGTTATAAGTTCGATAAGAATGGAAATGTGGTAGAGAATGACCGTACGGAATGGTCCTACGGACGTTTTGGTATTTTCCAGGGATACGGTTCTTCCTTTAGCTATACGTTTAATAACGAAACATGGAAAAAGTGGAAAGAGAAGCTGAGCGGCACTAAGGATGCCGATAAGGAGAAAGATAAGGAAAATTCTTCCGAGGAAGGGGAAGATGCGGAGGCAAGTTCCGATGAGAGCGGCATTCCCAAGAAGAAAGTGGAAAAGGCAGCGGTGGATGCCGATGGTTATCAGGTGTTCAAGATGCCGTGGTCTTTGAATTTCAATTATAGTTTTAATATTTCCGAAGACCGTAGCAAGCCTATCAATCGGAAAAAGATGCGCTATCCTTACCGTTATACTCATAACTTGAGCGCTTCGGGTAATATAAAACTTTCCAATAAGTGGGCGGTGAGCTTTAACTCCGGTTACGATTTTGAAGCAAAGAAGATAGTACAGACCACCTTTAATATTACACGTGACCTGCACTGTTTCAGCATGTCGGCCAGTCTGTCTCCTTTCGGACAGTGGAAATATTACAACTTTACCATTCGTGCCAACGCAAGCATTTTGCAAGACTTGAAATGGGAGCAGAGAAGCCAGACACAGAGTAATATTCAGTGGTACTAATTAGGGTGATGTTGCCAACTGTTTCTGGCGGCATTATTTGATTTTAGGCACGGAATTATACGGAGTTCACGGATTTTGATAACGTTACCTGCTTCATTCCTTCTTCCGTGTAATCCGTGTAATTCCGTGCCTAAAAGAAATCATCAAGCACATTTTTTCGTACCCCTTTTTTATCAGTGCCGCCTTACCATTTTATCTCTTCCTTTCCGTGCGCTTTCAGGTATTCATTCGTCTTGCTGAAATGCTTGTTTCCGAAGAAACCGTTGTATGCGGAAAGAGGAGAAGGGTGTGCGGATGTCAGTACCAAGTGTTTGTTGCGATCGATAAAAGCACCTTTTCGTTGTGCATAAGCTCCCCATAATATAAAGACCAAATGCTCCCGTTCTTCGGCAAGAATACGGATGGCGGCATCTGTAAATGTTTCCCAGCCGCGGTTCTGATGGGAGCCGGCTTGATGGGCACGTACGGTGAGGGTGGCATTGAGCAGCAATACGCCTTGTTCCGCCCAACGGGTCAAGTTGCCGGTAGGCGGCGCATCTGTTCCGATATCCGCTTTGATTTCTTTAAAAATATTGACTAAAGAGGGCGGGAAGGGCACACCGTCGTTGACGGAGAAACAGAGTCCGTGGGCTTGTCCGGGACCATGGTATGGGTCCTGGCCGATAATCACTACCTTTACCTTGTCAAAAGGGCATAAGTTGAAAGCGTTGAATATCAATTTCCCCGGTGGATATATGGCATATTTACCATATTCCTCACGCACGAAGTTCGTTAATGTATAAAAATAATCTTTGTCAAATTCAGGCTGCAAATGTGCTTTCCAGCTATCTTCGATCTGAACGTTCATAATAGGAAGTGTTAGTAGTTTACGTTGCTAAGATACAAATATTTCACCATAGTATACAAAGAGCCCCGCAGAGTTTTTTGCTTTTTCCTTTGAAACTCTGCGGGACTTTATATTGTTTACAGGTTGTATTTAGATTAAATGTATGTTGTGTGCCTTACATTCCGAGCGCATATCTTCGGGCCAGATGCTGGCTTGTATTTCTCCGATATGGGCTTTGCGCAAATAGAACATACACAGCCGGGACTGGCCGATACCGCCACCGATAGACAAGGGCAGCGCATCTCCCATCAGGCGTTTGTGGAAATAGAGTTCCAGACGTTTTTCTTCGTCTTCCTGCTTGAGCTGACGCTGGAGGGCTTCTTTGTCTACGCGGATACCCATTGAGGATAATTCCACACTGCGTTGAAGCACATCGTCCCACAGTAATAAGTCGCCGTTTAAGCCGGGCAGACCGCTCAAGCCGGGAGTTGTGTAGTCATCATAGTCCGGAGCGCGTCCATCGTGTTTTTTGCCGTCGCTTAGTTTGCAGCCGATGCCGATGATAAATACGGCGCCGAACTTCTTGGCAATGGCATGCTCACGGCATTTCGGTTCTATATTGGGATACATCTGCCGGAGCTCTTCCGCATGGATAAAGTGTAACTTCTGTGGCAGGCAGGGCTTGATTTGCGGATACATTTCATATACCATATATTCCGTACGGACCATTGCAGCATAAATGCGGGTGACTATCTCTTTCAGAAAGTCTATGTTACGGTCTTGTTCGGTGATAACGCGCTCCCAATCCCATTGGTCTACATATAAAGAATGTAAGTTGCCCAGCTCTTCGTCCGCACGGATGGCATTCATATCGGTATAAATTCCGTATCCCGGTTCTATACCGTATTCGGCAAGTGTCAGACGCTTCCATTTGGCAAGCGAATGTACCACTTCTGCCTGCGCATCGCCTAAATCTTTGATGGGAAACGACACAGCCCGTTCCACACCGTTCAAGTCGTCGTTGATACCCATGCCTTTTAATACAAAGAGAGGGGCGGTGACACGACGCAGACGGAGTTCGGAAGAAAGATTCAACTGAAAGAATTCTTTAATCTGTTTAATGCCTAATTCCGTTTGTTTTAAGTCCAATAAAGGTTTGTATCCTTCGGGTTTTATCAGGTAGCTCATAGGTTTAATTTCTGAAACTTCTATTAATTTGTTCGGCAAAGATAGAAATAATATTGATACTTGTTTCTGTTTTGATTGAAAAAATAACAAAATGTATATGTATATCCGTTTAATGTTCTCAAAATAATATTGAAAGGGTAATATGCAAAACAGATATAAAAAATGTATGAAGATTAGGAATATGCGGAGATTTTTTCTACTTTTGTATCCGAATTAAGGCTCCGTAGCTTAGTGAATAGAGCGTCAGATTCCGGTTCTGAAGGTCGTGCGTTTGAATCGCACCGGGGTCACAGGAAAATCCTTGATAAACTATTGGTTATCAAGGATTTTTTATTTATATATCTCTTTGGTCATCCGTCTATTTGTCCTTATTCATCAAGACCCATATCTGTCGTTGCCATTCATATACGGCAAATCTCTCATCATCGGAATTGTCCGTCTTGTCAACATATGTCCTTATACTTGGGGCGGAAGGATATTTGGTCTGGATAATATCGTCTATCAGATAGCTGTACAACCCTCTGATTTTCTTGAAAAGAAAACATTGGAACATAAGGTTGATATATTCAGGATTGTTGCATACATACATTTTATACGTTTGATATGTATCCGACTGCATGTAATCTGAAGTCCTGCTGCTAAGATTGGACTTCTCTAGTTCTTCTTTCAGGGCTTTTTCCAGCTTTTTGTACTCGGCAGAGTCTGTTATGCTGTACCAATAGTGTTCATCGGGCTTAGTGGTTAGCTTTATCCATGTGTAGGCTTCCCAGTAATCAATTGCCATTCTTATGGAATCTCTGTATTCCGGGGGCATGGCAAAATAGAGAGAATCTTTTTCCCAGCCCTTGAAAAGCGTTTCGATAGAATCAATCTTCTCTTGTTTCAGTTGTTTATATATGTCCGGTAGTTTTTCATCAAGAACTGAAGTTATCTGGAAAGCACCGCTCTCTATGCTACAGTTGACCCGTGGATTGGTTATGACAGAATCATTGAATATGAAAGCTATCTGCCTGCCTGTTGCCTTTCCCGTTTCTTCGGCCCATTTCTTTCGTTTATAGTTGCTGATTTGTCCGCTGATTACATATTTTCCGAAATAATCCGTATCCAGTTTAAGGGCGATGAAATCCTTCGTCGTTACGATAGGCTCTCTGGAAATACTGTCCGTCTGTCCGGACAAGATATGATACCAGCCATTTTCCCGAAGCTTGTTCTGGCAAATCGAAAAATACGGCAGGAAAGAAAACAATGTCAGTATTCCAAGCAGCTTTCTCCACATAACGTCTCTTTGTTTTCTAAACTTCAATTTCAAGAATTGTCCTCTCTTTACTCTTCAGATGCAAGCGCATCCCGCACAGCTTCCCAGTTATCGCAGAAAGCCTGCATGGAAGGGAATAACAGATTGGCTCCCGCATCCAGTAGCACTTGTCCGTCCAGCGGACCGGTATTGACAGCGATTGTGAATATCCCTGCCGCTGCTCCCGCCTGGACGCCGATGGGTGCATTCTCCACAACGATAGCTTCATTGGCCTTTACCCCTGCTTTTTCCAGTCCCATAAGATAAGGCTCCGGATTGGGCTTGCCATATTTCACATCAAAGGCGGTGACCATACGTTCGCGTTGGAACATGCCGGGAAAGTTATGTGCCAGTCTGTCCAGCAGGGAGTGCTGGCCGGAACCGGTTACCAATACGGGAGTCAACCCTTCCGCTTTTATTTTCTGTAACACTTCCCATGCTCCGGGCATACGTTCGGGTTCGGGATGTCTGTTGAATTCTTCGCTTTTTTCGGCATAGATACTCTCTATCATCTCAGGAGTGGCATCTTTGCCGTATTGCCGTTGATATACGATGTTGATTGTTGCTGCTCCCGTACGTCCTTCGTGCATATAAGCTTCCTCGCGGCTTAGATGCAGACCGTGACGTTCCATTACCGTATGCCATGCATCGGCATGATAAGGCATGGAGTTGAACAACACGCCGTCCATGTCGAAAAGAACGGCTTTCAGCCGGATATTGTCGTATCCGTGTTCTCTTAAATAGCGGGATATTGCTTCTTTAAACACTTGATAAGTTGAGAATAAAAAATTAGAAATAGGGGGATAAAACAGAGAGTTGGGAATCAAGAAACAGCCTTTTGATGTTGCACATGGTAATTTGTGTGCAGCCATTTCTCAATTCTCAACTCTCGATTTTAATTTATCACAGTCTTGCCTGGATGGCTTTGGATTCTTCTTCGTAACCCGGCTTGTTCAGTAGGGCGAACATATTCTTCTTGTAGGCTTCCACACCCGGTTGGTTGAACGGATTAACCCCCAGCAGGTAGCCGCTGATGCCGCATGCTTTCTCAAAGAAGTACAGCAATCCACCGAGACTTTCCTCATTCAGTGCAGGGATCACGATGCGCATGTTGGGTACGCCACCGTCTACGTGAGCCAGTTGTGTGCCGAGTTCCGCCATCTTGTTCACCTCGTCCACGTGCTTTCCGGCGAGGAAGTTCAGACCGTCGAGGTTGGCTTCGTCCGAAGGAACTTGCAGCGAATACTGAGTCTTTTCTACTGAAATGACAGTTTCATAAATGGTACGTTCACCTTCCTGAATCCATTGTCCCATGGAGTGCAGGTCGGTAGAGAAATCCACGGATGCAGGGAAGATACCCTTGTTCTCTTTACCTTCGGATTCACCGTAAAGTTGCTTCCACCATTCGCTTACGTAGTGCAATTTGGGGTTGAAGTTTACAAGGATTTCAATCTTCTTGCCGTTCTTGTAGAGTTCATTGCGGGTGGCTGCATAGATAGCTGCCGGGTTTTCAGCGAACGGAACATCCTTTCCGCAAGCTTTTTCCATAGCTGCCGCGCCTGCTACCAGCTTTTCGATGTCGAAGCCTGCAACGGCGATGGGAAGCAAACCTACCGGGGTGAGTACGGAGAAACGGCCGCCTACGTTATCGGGGATAATGAAAGATTTGTACCCTTCATTGTCTGCGGTAACGCGTGCTGCGCCTTTCTTGGCGTCTGTAACAGCAACGATCACCTTTTTGGCCATCTCCTTGCCGCGTTGGTCTTCGCATTGCTTTTTCAGCAGGCGGAAGGCCAAAGCCGTTTCGGTAGTGGTTCCCGATTTGGAAATATTGATAACACCGAATTTCTTGTCTTTCAGATATTCGGTAAGCTCGTACAGATAATCTTCACCGATGTTGTGTCCTGCATACAGAATAACCGGGCCGGACTTCTTGTCCTGCAACCATGCGAAACTGTTTGACAAAGCCTCGATAACGGCGCGTGCACCGAGGTAGCTTCCGCCGATTCCGGCAACAACCACTGCTTCACAATTCTCGCGCAGCACTTGCGCGGTAGCTTTCAGGTCTGCCAGGTGCTCCTTTGTAATGGAAGAAGGAAGGTGTAGCCAGCCTAAAAAGTCGTTGCCTTTACCGGTTCCGTTTTCCAATGCTTCCTGTGCAGCCTTGACTTGGGTTTCGTAGGCGAAAACATTTTCTTTGGAAATGAATCCAAGAGTCTTTTCAATGTTCAAACTAATCATAATATTATAGGTTTTAAATTCTGTATTTTGTCCTTGCTGTCCTCTTTTCCGCATTACCGGAAAGAGTCAGTCAGTAACTTGATTTCAATCATCGGTGAGATGCGCTCATATAAGATGTTGTACACAGCATCCAGTATCGGCATGTTCACGTGGTAATGCTTGTTGATTTCCTTGATGCACTTGGTTCCGTAATAACCTTCGGCTATCATTTCCATTTCTATCTGGGCGCTTTTTACGGAATATCCTTTACCTATCATCGTACCGAACGTACGGTTACGGCTGAAGTTGGAGTATCCTGTCACCAACATGTCACCCAGATAAACGGAATCGCTGATGTTTCTGTTCAGCGGATGTACGGTTTGCAGGAAACGGTTCATCTCCTGTATGGCATTGGACATGAGTACCGCCTGGAAATTATCGCCGTATTTCAGTCCGCTGCAAATGCCGGCGGCAATGGCATATACGTTTTTGAGTACGGAGCCGTATTCGATACCTGCCACGTCGTTACTTACGGAAGTCTTGATGAATGAACTTGCCAGACGGCGGGAAAACTTGTCCGCCTTGTCTATATCGGGACACGCTATCGTGAGATAGGAAAGCCGCTCGAGCGCAACCTCTTCCGCATGGCAGGGACCCGCCAGCACTGCGATATTTTCGGTAGGAACACCGTATTCTTTCGTGAAGTATTCCGATACAATCATGTTGTCATCGGGTACGATGCCCTTAATGGCAGTGATGATGAACTTATCCTTGATTTTTGTCTTCAGCTTCTTCAGGTGAGCCTTCAGATAAGGAGAAGGAGTTACAAAGATAAGCGTATCCGACTCCTTGACTACATCGTTGATGTTTGAGTTGAAATTGATACGCTTGGTATCGAACTTGACGCCCGTCAGGTAGGCAGGGTTATGACCGAGACGCTTAAAATCGGCAATGCGGTCGTCGCGCCGCATATACCAATTTATAGTCTCTTCTTGTGCCAGTACCATCTTTGCAATGGCAGTGGCCCAGCTTCCTCCGCCCATAATGGCTATCTTACCGGGTAGTTTCATTTCTTAGATTTTCTCAACCCAACCTTCCACATCTTTCACGGTCGGATTTGCCAGTTCCAATTTATATTTCTTGTTGATGCCGCAAATGTCCATGTGCAGCTTTTGCGGGTTTACATCCTTCATGTCGCTAACCAGGTTGTAGCCGGCCTTCTGGATAACTGCCACCCATTCTTCTGGGATACCCAGTTCCATGAATTTGGCAGGCGCGTCTTTCGGAGTGACCTTTTCGGGGCGCATCTGCGGGAAGAACAATACTTCCTGGATGAATGCCTGTCCGGTCATCAACATCGTCAGACGGTCGATGCCGATACCGATGCCCGATGTGGGAGGCATACCGTATTGCAGCGCTTTCAGGAAGTCCTGGTCGATAAACATAGCTTCATCGTCACCCTTTTCACTCAGTTTCAACTGCTCTTTGAAGCGTTCTTCCTGGTCGATGGGGTCGTTCAGCTCACTGTATGCGTTGGCCAGCTCTTTACCGTTCACCATCAGCTCGAAGCGTTCGGTCAGTCCGGGCTTGCTGCGGTGCATCTTGGTCAGCGGGCTCATTTCTACCGGATAGTCGGTGATGAAGGTAGGCTGTATGAATGTGCCTTCACAGAATTCGCCGAAGATTTCGTCTATCAGCTTGCCTTTGCCCATAGTGTCGTCAATCTCCATTTTCAGTTCGCGGCACACCTGGCGGATTTCTTCCTCGCTCTTGCCGTTGAGGTCGTAGCCGGTCTTTTCCTTAATGGCATCCAGGATGGGCAGGCGGCGGTAAGGAGCCTTGAAGCTGATGGTCTTTCCGTCGATGGTAGTCTCTGTGCTGCCGTTTACAGCGATACAGATACGTTCGAGGAGTTTCTCGGTGAATCCCATCATCCAGTTGTAGTCCTTATACTGTACGTACAGCTCCATGCAGGTAAATTCCGGGTTGTGGTTTTTGTCCATACCTTCGTTACGGAAATTCTTTCCGATTTCGTATACACCCTCAAAACCGCCTACGATAAGTCTCTTCAGGTAAAGCTCGGTGGCGATACGCAGGTAGAGGTCCATATCCAATGAGTTGTGGTGGGTGATGAAGGGGCGTGCGCTTGCACCGCCGGGGATGGATTGCAGAATCGGTGTTTCCACTTCCGTATAGCCGGCTTCGTCCAGTACGGCACGCATGGTCTTGATGATTGTGGCGCGCTTTAGGAATGTTTCCTTGACGCCGTCGTTCACGATGAGATCCACGTAGCGTTGGCGGTAGCGCAGTTCCGGGTCGTCGAACGAGTCGTAGGCCACACCGTCTTTATATTTTACGATAGGAAGCGGCTTGATGCTCTTGGCAAGCACGGTCAGCTTCTGGGCATGGATACTGATTTCGCCCATCTGAGTGCGGAATACAAAGCCTTCGATACCGATGAAGTCGCCTAAATCGAGCAAGCGTTTGAATACGGTATTATACATTTCCTTGTCTTCGCCCGGACAGATGTCATCGCGGGTGATATATACCTGGATACGGCCTTTGGAGTCCTGTAATTCGATGAAAGAGGCTTTCCCCATGACGCGGCGGCTCATGATGCGTCCGGCTACGGATACGTGGCGCGGTTCGGCGTCGTCTTTGAATTCTTTTTTAATATCGGTAGAGAAAGCGTTGGTTACATACTCTGCTGCGGGATAGGGTTCGATACCCATCGCGCGAAGTTCATTCATGCTGTTGCGACGAATGATTTCTTGTTCACTTAGTTCTAATACGTTCATTTCGCTATAATTCACTCAATTTGGGGACAAAAATACGAAACATTTTTCAGATAGCGAACCTTTAGGGGAATTTATTCGCCGTATGCTCCGTGTGCTCTGTGGCAGGTTGTGGGATAATCGCCGGGTAAGTTCTCGGGAGAAGGAGCCTTGGGTCGGGCTTGATACGCTTTCTTCCCTGTCTCTGATACGCTTCCGATAGGAGAGAGTGCGGTTCTTCCTTAAGACGGGACGCGATACTTGCTCACCTGACGAATTTTGAGTACCTTTGCGCCCTCGAAAAAACAGGTAAAAAGTATGGCAGGACAAAAAACACCCACAGCGTTGGGCACGGAGAATATAGGTAAATTACTGATGCAGTACGCCGTTCCGGCAATCATTGCCATGACGGCATCTTCCTTATATAATATGGTGGACAGTATCTTCATCGGTCACGGTGTGGGCACAATGGCTATTTCGGGACTGGCGTTGACTTTCCCCTTGATGAACCTTGCAGCGGCTTTCGGTTCGCTGGTAGGTGTGGGAGCGGCTACGTTGATTTCCGTCAAGCTCGGGCAGAAGGACTATGACACGGCGCAGCGGGTTCTGGGCAATGTATTTGTGCTGAATATTCTGCTGGGGGTGGCTTTTACGGTGGTTGTAATGGCATTCCTCGACCCTATTCTTTACTTCTTCGGCGGCAGTGACGAGACTGTGGGGTATGCGCGCGATTATATGCAGATTATCCTTCTCGGCAATGCCGTTACGCATCTTTATCTGGGATTGAATGCGGTGCTGCGTTCTTCGGGGCATCCGCAGAAAGCGATGTATGCCACCATTGCCACGGTGATTATCAACACGATACTCGACCCGGTGTTCATCTACGGTTTCGGCTGGGGCATTCGCGGGGCGGCCATTGCCACGATTGTGGCGCAGGTCATATCATTGATATGGCAGCTCAGGATATTCAGCAATAAAGACGAACTGCTGCATTTTCACCGCGGTATTTTCCGTTTGAAGCGTAAGATAGTCTTCGATTCACTGGCTATCGGCATGTCGCCGTTCCTGATGAATATGGCGGCATGCTTCATCGTAATCCTTATCAATCAGGGATTGAAAAAGTATGGCGGCGATTTGGCTATCGGTGCTTTCGGCATTGTCAACCGGCTGGTATTTATCATCGTAATGATTGTAATGGGACTGAACCAGGGAATGCAGCCCATTGCGGGCTATAACTTCGGAGCCGGACAGCATGCCCGTGTCATCAAGACTCTGAAACTGACGATAATCTATGCAACCTGCGTCACTACTTTCGGCTTTATTGTAGGTATGCTCTTCTCTGACTGGGTGGTGAGTATCTTTACTTCGGATGCCGAACTGATTGCCCTTTCGGCAAAGGGCCTGCGCATTGTGGTGATGTTTTTCCCCATTATAGGCTTTCAAATGGTTACCGCCAATTTCTTCCAGAGTATAGGAATGGCGAGTAAGGCAATATTTCTTTCCCTTACTCGCCAGATGATGGTGTTGCTGCCTTGTCTGATAATTCTGCCCCGTTTTTTCGGCGTGGCAGGCGTTTGGTACAGTATGCCGATTTCCGACTTGCTGGCCAGTCTGATAGCGGGCACGATGCTGGTGTGGCAGCTCCGCAAATTCAAGGCGCAGGCATAAGGCGGGATTGTGTTAAAACAAAGATACTTACTACCGGTCTCTTTTCAGCTACATCCAATTTTCATCAGTTTGGCAGCGGAACCATGGGTCTGCGTCCGTGATTCAGTTTCAAGCCTGCTTTATAGGACTCCGGACCGTGCAGGTTCTTTATATCCATCTCACCGAGATTGACCAGAATGCCGCGTGCCATGAGGCCGGCATCTTCGTTTGCTTTGCGTGGAAGTGTTTCGGCTTTGTCTTTCAGGTCTGCCAGATGCACGCGGATGGCGGGCTGCATGGCTTTATCTAGAGAGAGGCATTCCAGCAGGGAATAACCGATTTTTCTATCGGCTTCTTTTGCCGGATAATTCAGGCGTTCGATGCCTTTGGCGGTTTCTCCCAGATAAGCGGCGGCATAGGCGGCTTCGCAGGCTATGTAGGGGTCGGCATCCTTGAGCAAGGCAAGCAGAGGTGCGGGACAGGTTTTCAATTCTCCTTTGGCTCCGAGTTGTGCCAAACCGACGGACGCCCAGTAGCGCATTTCGGGATATTGGCTGGACAGTGCTTTCTCGAATACGGGAGCATCGTCTGCATGGGCTGTACCTGCCAGTTCTACGAGGTTGTACAGCTCATTCAAGGGGTATTTCTCTTTACGTACTTTGTCATACAATATCACATTCTCGCGAGAGGTGGGTATGAAGAAACCCAGGTCTTTGGTGGTGCGGATATGGTTGGAAAGGGCTGTACGCATCTTTACCAGCACTTCTGCGTATTCGGGAGAGTCGGACAGGTTGTGCAGTTCACCGGGGTCTTTTTCAAGGTCGAACAGCATTTCGGCAGGATGGGCATTGAACGTCTGCGCCCAGTCGGGGTTGGTGTTGTGTCCGCCTAAAACCAGCTTGTCCCATGCTTTGTTGGACGGCATGCCCCATTGGTAGTAATTGCGCAGGGCAAACTGACGGTAGGGTATGTAGCTGCGGATGTATTTGAAACGTCCGTCGGTTACGGCACGTACCGGCATGAAGTGATGCAGTTGGTTGGCCGCCAGTGCGAACTGGATTTCACGCTTTTCATCGGACGCGTACTTCCCGAACAATGCCTTTCCCTGCATGTGTTTGGGCGGTTTTACGCCTGCAAGACTAAGTACGGTAGGTCCCAAGTCTGTGAAGTTGACCAAAGAATAATCTTTGCCGGATGCCTTTTCTCCCGCCAGGTGTTGCCACTTGGGCGGGAAGTAGGCTATCAGGGGCACTTCCAGACCGCTTTCATACAAATAGCCTTTGCCGCGTGGAACGCAACCGCCGTGGTCGCTGAAGAAGAAGATAATCGTGTTGTCGTCCAGTCCTTTTTCTTTCAGGTCTTTCAGGAAGAATCCCAGCCATGTGTCCACATCCTGCACGGCTTCTAGGTGGCCGGCATAGTCGGAACGTACTTCGGGCAGGTCGGGCACGTAGGCAGGTAGGGTGAGCAGTTCCGGATAAATGCCCTCTTGGGTGTAATCTCGTCGTCCGTCGGTATGGAAGGTGCGGATACGTCCCATGTGCGAGGTCACCGTATTGTATACGGCAAAGAAAGGCTGGTCTTTACCGCGCTTCGGGCTGTTGTAAGAGGCTTCTCTCGTACATTCGTCCCAGCAGCTTTTGTTGTCCGTGGTGGAGTTGTAGTGTGTCTTGCTGTTGTTGGTGCAGTAATATCCGGCTTCACGCAGCCATTGCGGGAAGAAGATGTTTGCCGGGGTGTCGTATGGAACCGGATGGACATCCATTCCGTAGGTCGAGGAGTAGCAACCCGTAATGAGCGATGAGCGTGCGGCCGAACTTTGCGGGGCCACCGACCATGCGTTCATGAATTGTATGCCGCGGGCAGCCAGACTGTCTGCATTGGGGGTGTGCACATCCTTGTTGCCGTAGCAGCCGAATTCGTAAGCACTGGTATCTTCGAAGGTGAGCCAGAGAATATTGGGCCTTTCGTTTTTCTTGTTGTCTGCCGCATCCGCTTGGGCGGTATGCAGCCCGCAGAAAGCGGTACACATGAGTAGAGATAAGTTTTTCATGCTATATTAAATGTTAGTTTTACATGTTATATCGGTTTTTCAGTAGTGGTTGCTAAGGTAGGGCATTTGTTCTGATAAGCATGCCTGATGTGTTTAAAAAGCTGCTAATATTGTTTTGGCATGCAGGTTTTCAACAAAATTGATGAAGATTCAACAAAATTGCAGAACCGGTAAACGTATGTTGCGGTGTATTGGAGAAAATAAGGACGCTATATTACCGGAATGTCTTACTTTTGAAAAATAAATCTAATAGTGTATAATGGTATGAGAAACATCGTTTTTATAGTGATTGCATTTGTACTTTCTTTCTCGGGACGTGTATGTGCCGGAAATCCCGTTTATTCAGACAACTCCTTGCGCAATGATGCGGAGAAACTGCTGGTGGAGTGGGTGGATGCTCTGCTGGCCTACCAATGCGAAGGGCTGCATCCGTCGCTCGACGGCGGTATTCTGTGTCCCGCCTGTGCCCGCATTCACGGACGGATAGGAGACACGGTTCTTCCTCTGATGTATCTGGCAGACAAAACCGGCAATGACAAATATCTGCTTGCCGCCAAGAAACTGATGAAATGGATGGAGAACGTGCACCGTCCGGACGGCTCCTGGATGAACGATGTACACGTATCCGATTGGAGCGGAACTACCGTATTCGCCGCTATTGCTCTGTACGAGGCAGTGCATTACCACGGGCATCTGCTGGATGACTCTACGCGTAACCATTGGAAAGAGCAGTTGTTGGAAGCCGGCGAATTCATGATGAAAAACCCGCAGATGTACAGCCGCCGTATGCAGGGGAGTATGAAACGTCTGAACAATGTGAACTATTCCGCTTCGGTGACGTATGCCTTGCAGGCTCTTGGAGAGATGTTCGACCGTCCGGACTTCAAGGAGGAAGCCCGGATTGTGGCTTCGGACTTGAAGAACTTCTTTACGGCGAACGATTTCTTTTTATACGGCGAAGGGCCTAAAATATGGACACCTACCAAGAACGGCTGCCTCCCGGTGGACTTGGGATATAATGTAGAGGAATCTTTGCCTAATCTGGCTTATTATGCGCTTATGGTGAACGACCGGGAGTTGCTCTCCATCGTGGAGCGTTCCATGAATACCCACCTGGAATTTATGTTGCCCGACGGTGCATGGGACAACAGTTGGGGTACGCGCAGTTTTAAGTGGACATATTGGGGCGGACGTACAAGCGACGGCTTTATGGGCGGTTATTATGCCATGGCCGCGCATCACCCGGAGTACCTGGAGGCTATTCGCCGCAATATGCAATTACTGAAAAAATCGACGGACAACGGTTTGCTTCATGCCGGACACGATTATCAGGCTTCTGGCATTCCGGCTTGTATTCATCATACCTTCGGACATGCCAAGGCGCTGACGGCTTTTCTTGAGCTTCCACCCGTCAAGACACAACAATACAAGGCATTGCCGCGCGATAATGCTTATGGGGTGAAGTACTTCCGGGATATTCGTACATGGCTGGTTGCAGAAGGTTCGTGGCGTTCTACATGTACCGGTTTCGATGCGGAATATAAGGTAAAAGGAACTCATCCCATGGGAGGAGCCGTTTCTCTGTTATGGCACGAACAGGCCGGTCCGGTATTTGCCGCTACGACCAATCGGTATGCTTTGATAGAAGCGCCCAATATGCAGAGCAACAGCCGGAAGTATATAATGAGCGGAACGCCGCGGATTGAAATGGTACAATACGGAACGATTTACAGTAATCTCGATGACTTGGATACGGATATTGCTTATACTAAGGAAAAGAATATGCACCGTTTCCATGTCAATACCCATCTGGTGGATGCCGACCAGCAGACTCCGGTTCAGGGAGCGATTCCCGTAACGTTGGATTATGTGTATTCCCAACAGGGCTTGTCGATAGAAATGGAACATTGCCCTTTGACCGCCTGCCTGGTTTTACCGGTTATCGCCGCGCCTTCGGAAGTTGCGGATATTACACCGGAAGGCATGCGCCTTCAGAAAAAGGATGGCGTGTTGGAGGTAGTTTGCGTGAACGGCAGGATGAAGGTTGCTCCTACCGATAAAGACGGACGGATATTTAATCCTGTGCCGGGCTTTTCTTTCATTCCTTTGCAGATTTTTCCGGATAGCCCGGATAAGAAAATTCAAGTTAAAATCATATATAATTAATATATTTTTTATTTCTTTATCCTGATTTATAATATAATATACATGAGAACACTTCGATTCTTATCACTACTATGCGGAATATTATTTGCCTGTATGGGGCTTGCCGGTGAAATAGACGGTATGCGTTTCATACATATCGGTTTGGAAGAAGGGTTGTCGCATAGCACCATATTCGGAATTAATCAGGATAAAGAAGGTAATCTGTGGTTTGCCACTTATGACGGATTTAATAAGTATGACGGTTATAATTTCACAGTCTACCGGCATCAGTATAAGAATCCGAAGAGTATAGCCAGCGATATAACCCGTTGTGTCGTCATTGACAATGATAACCGGATATGGATAGGAACGAGAGAAGGTTTGTCGCTTTATAATCATCGCAAGAACGAATTCTCTAATTTCTTTTATAAGAGAAAGGGACAAAATGTAACAGTCAGGAATATTGTGCCTATGCAGAAGGACTGGCTTATGCTTGGGACAACCGAAGGTATTTTACTTTTTGACGTGAAAGGAGAACGTTTCCTGAATGATACGTTGTCGGCTACTTTACATTCGCTGAAACCGTTAACGCTGCTCAGGCAAGATGATGATATTTATATTGGCACTAAAGGGAAGGTGTATATGTATTCATTGCAGAACGGAGCATTGGAAACACTACTTGACCTGCATGACAAGGTGCAGATAAACAGTATCTTGTGCCAGACTCCCAATCGGATATGGGTAGCGACTGAAGGCAACGGACTGTACCTGTATGATGTAAAGAACAAAAAACTGGACAACTATCGTTATGAGAATAAGCTTTCCTGTTTGAACTCCAATTATGTGCGTTCGTTGGCATTGGACCAGGAGAACCGTTTGTGGGTAGGGACTTACAGCGGGCTGAATATATATCAGGAAGGGAAGGAACGCTTTATATCGGTTGAGAGTTCGATGGCTCAGGCTGGGACATTGTCGCAGAACTCGGTGCGTTGCATCTTCAGAGACTCGCAGGGCGGAATGTGGCTGGGTACATACTGGGGAGGATTGAATTACTATCATCCTTTGTGCAACCGTTTCCAGCAGATTAAACATATTCCTTTCTCTAATTCGCTCAGTGATAATGTTGTCAGTTGCATTGTAGAGGATAAAAAGAACAATTTATGGATCGGAACAAGTGACGGTGGTCTGAACTTCTATGATAATACGGCGAAAACTTATAAGAACTATTTGTTTAATCCGGACATATCGGAAGGTGTTCCTTTTAAAGACGTTAAAACGGTATATGTAGATGAAGCATCGGATAAGATATATGTAGGCGCCCATGCCGGCGGTATGATGGTACTGCATCGTAAGACCGGAAGAAAGGTGTTTTACAATCAGCAAAACAGTGGCTTGCCGAGCAATCATATTTATTCTATTATATCCGATGGAAAAGACGGTCTTTGGATAGCTTCCCTGGACTATTTGTTTCATTTTGATATTGCCAGAAAACGCTTTACCGTTATAAATGAAGATGTAGAAGGCCGCCCGGTACAAAAAAAGACCCGCTTGCTGTTTAGGGACTCCCGTAAACGCATCTGGGTAGGTGGAGAGAAGGGACTTTCCGTTTATAATCAGGAAGGTATGGGTTTGCGGACCAATACGGATTTTCGTATTACTCCGGTATTGCGACAGTCTTTTGTGAATTGTATCTACGAGTCTTTATCCGGTTCTATATGGGTAGGTACCCGTGACGGGCTTTTTGCCTTGAAGGAAGCGGATAAGGAGTTGCTGCAATATACAACGGACGACGGTTTGCCAAGTAATGTCATCTATGGAATACTGGAAGACAGTTACGGGCGCTTGTGGGTCAGTACCAATCAGGGATTGAGTTGTTTTGACCCGGAGAACCGTAAAATGCGCAATTTTACAATAGTGGACGGGCTGCAGAGCAATCAGTTTAATGCCGGTTCTTATTGTCGCATCGGCAATGGCAATATGTTGTTCGGCGGTATTAACGGCATCACCATGTTCCGTCCCGAAACCCTGATAGACAACCCTTATACTCCGAAACCGGTAATCAATAGGCTTTTTGTTTTTAATAAGGAGGTGCTTCCGAATGACGAGACCGGAATACTGAAAGAGAATATAGAGAGTGTTAACCACATAACCCTGAAATCTTCCCAAAACTCGTTTTCCCTTTCCTTTGTCGTTTCCAACTACATAGCCGGCAAGCACAATACGTTTGCCTATAAGTTGAAGGGGTATCATGATGAATGGTATAAACAGGGAGACATAAGTCCGGTGTCGTACTCCAACTTGCCGGCAGGAGATTATACCTTCCTTTTAAAGGCAGCCAATAATGACGGAAAGTGGAGCGGGGAGGTAGAGGCTCTTCACATCCGTGTCCTTCCGGTCTGGTATCGTACGTGGTGGGCCTTTTTGATTTTTGCGTTGTTTTTCGTTTTGTTGGTTTTTGCTGTGTTCCGTTTCTTCTGGTTGCGTAAGAGTATGCAGACAGAAATCCGTATGGAGCGGCTTGACAGGGAAAAAAAGGAAGAAATCAGCCAGATGAAAATCCGTTTTTATGTGAATATCTCACATGAGTTACGTACTCCGTTGACTTTGATTATTTCTCCTTTGCAAGAGTTGCTCAGCAGTGTCACCGGGCATTGGGAGCGCGAAAAGCTGTTGTATATCCAGCGGAATGCAAGAAGACTGTTGCATTTGGTCAATCAACTGATGGACTACCGGCGTGCCGAATTGGGTATTTTTGAGTTGAGGCCGAGTTATGCCAATGCATATAAAAGGGTATTGAACAGCTTTTTAAATTACGAGAGTCTGGCAAAGAAAAAGGACATAGACTATAATTTCTATTCGGAATTGCAGGATGAGGATGTGCTGTTTGACGGTACTTATTTGGATTTGATTATCAACAATCTCTTATCCAATGCTTTTAAGTATACGGAAGAAGGGGAGAGGATTTATGTAAAACTCTACAGAGAAGATAAAAATGTTGTTTTGCAGGTAGCAGATACGGGAGTGGGCATACCAAAGGATAAGCAGCGGAAGATTTTCGAACGTTTTTATCAGGTGGAGAATGTACACGAAGGAAGCGGCATCGGACTGTCGCTGGTTCAGCGTCTGGTTGAATTGCATCACGGGCAGATAACGTTGGTGAGCGAGGTTGGAAAAGGCTCTACGTTTTCCATTTATATTCCTCAGGATAAGTCGGTGTATACTGCGGAGGAACTTGCGGAGAGCAAGGGAGAGATGGAGGAACAGCGTGTCTATTCGACAAATGCGCATGAGGTTTATATCGATGATGTAGAAACGGAAGTGGCAGAAGCCGGTGAACAAGAGGCGGGAAGCAGGCATGGAACAATTCTTATAGTGGAAGACAATGAGGAGCTGCGGCGGTATTTGTTCAACGGTCTGTCCGCTCAGTTTAATCTGATAGAGGCGGAGAACGGGCAAAAGGCGTTGGAGGTGCTTAAAGAAAATGACGTAGACCTGATTCTTTCGGATGTTATGATGCCGGTTATGGATGGAGTCAAACTTTGTAAATCGGTGAAACAGAATTTGAGGACCTGTCACATACCAGTGTATCTGTTGTCTGCCAAGGTCGATATAAAGTATCAGTTGCAGGGGTTGCAGGTAGGTGCGGACGATTACATTCCCAAACCGTTCTCGATGGATGTATTGATAGCAAAGATTTTGAATATGCTGCGTACCCGCTATCGTATTTTTGAGCATTATTCCAATGCGGCGGAGATAGAACCGGAGAAGATAGCAAACAATGCCATGGATGAGGAACTGTTGAGGAAAGCGATTGCCATCGTGGAGAAAAACATGAGCAATGTGGAGTTCTCAACGGAGCAGTTCGCCAGCGAGATGAATATGAGCCGTTCCAATCTCCATTTGAAGTTGAAGGCTATAACAGGAAAATCGGCTATTGATTTTATCCATAAAATACGTTTTAACCGTGCTTGTCAGTTATTGAAGGAAGGTAAGTATACGGTTTCCGAAATCAGTTTTATGGTGGGATATAATACTCCTTCTTATTTCTCCGCCCGTTTCAAGAAGTATATCGGTTGCCTTCCTACGGAGTATGGAAAGCAGTGACGTATGTATCATTTATGGAATATTATTATGAAGATGTATCTTTTTTCTCCCTTTCTTCTGATACTTGTTCATACATTGCTTGTGTCATGCAGCCGTACGGGCACACCCGGCTTTACGATAGCGAGGGAAGACAGTTTGCGGTATGAAGGCAAGACAGTTGAACTTTTCAGAATGACTAACAGGAATGGAATGACGGTTAAGGTTACCAATTATGGGGCTTCTTTAACATTTGTTTCCGCTCCTGATAAAGAGGGCGTTTTTGCTCCGGTAGTTTTAGGACTTGACGGCTTGCGATATTATCTGGGCAGACAACCCAAGCTTGGTGCTACGGTAGGGCGTTATGCAAATAGAATCAGGAATGCGGAACTTGTTTTGAATGACCGGGTCTATTATCTGGATAAAAACAATAAAGGGCATTCCATTCATGGTGGCGTCAAGGGATTTCATACCCGGGTTTTTAATACGGATACGTCCTATGTGGTGAAGGATACGGCAGTGATTCGCTTTAGTTATCTGAGTCCTGATGCGGAAGGGGGATTTCCGGGAAATCTGAATATATCGTTGGCTTATAAATTGACGCATGACAATGAAGTGATTCTGGATTACAGGGCATCGACCGACAAGCCGACTGTGGTTAATCTGACAAATCACAGTTATTTCAATTTAACGGGGTGTAAGGAGTCTGTACTGAACCATTATTGTATGATTGACGGGGATTCGATTACACCGGTTGATGCCGCAGGTATTCCTACCGGAGAACTTATGGCGGTGGCGGGTACGGAATACGACTTCAGAACCTTGCAGCCGCTTGGCGGGCGCATCGGAGAACTTAAAAAAGGATATGATACCAATTATAAACTCAATAAGCAGTCGGGAACTTTGGCGCTTGCAGCTAAAATTGTAGAGCCGGAATCCGGTCGGGTACTGAAGGCGTATACCACCGAACCGGGTATGCAGTTCTATACTCCGGCAGCTAATCTGGACTATCTGAAAGGGCATGGCAAGCAGTCATATGGGCGGTATTACGGCTTTTGTCTCGAAATGCAACATTTTCCGGATTCGCCTCATAATCCGCATTTTCCGACTACCGTGTTGCTGCCGGGAGAGACTTACCGGCAAACCACGGTCTACAGATTTGAAACATTATCCGAAACAGAATAAATTATTTAATTAAAACATTGGTTATGAAAACAAAAAGCTGGAAAAAGTACATGTGTTTAATGGGTATTTCACTTATGATGATGCCGGCTGTCTGTGCAATGCAAACAGTTGAAGGCGGAAATGCGGACAATCCCGTTAAAAAAACGCGTAGCACTACTTTTATTAGTGGAGAAAAGGCGTGGGAACCCGCAGGAGAAGGCGTGACCCGGCAGATTATGGGGTATGACGGACAGGTAATGCTGGTAAAAGTGAAATTTGAAAAAGGAGCGATAGGTACTCCTCATACTCACTACCATACCCAAACCACTTATGTGGCAAGTGGAAAGTTTGAGTTTACGGTGGGGAATGAGAAGAAAACGGTAAAGGCAGGTGACGGTATTTACATCGAACCTGATATTTTGCACGGATGTGTCTGTCTGGAACCGGGGGTGCTTATAGACTGCTTTGCTCCAATGAGAAGTGATTTCTTGAAATGAGTTTTGTATTGATGGGTATTTTGCTTTATTAACAGATTTGCAAATCTCTATCCCAAAAGGACAACCCACTTCCTACATAGCTGTAGGGCTATATATTGTACAAAATTGCTCTGTATTATACAAAATTGATATTTGGAAAGTGTAAAAGTGTAACGAATGAAAACAATACTTTTACACTTTTTTTAGCATTTGCAGTAAGTTTGCCCTCGAAAATTTATTTCTAACGTAGAACCTTAGATTTATTTATTATGTACAAATTAAAAGAACTGTTTTTAATGTTTATCCTCGCCTTTGTGAGCATATCCGCATATGCGCAAAGTCTGACCGTTACCGGTAAGGTCATTGATAGTGAGGGTTATGAAGTAATCGGTGGTAGTGTTACCATTAAAGGCGCCGCCGGCATTGGAACCGTTACGGATGTAAACGGTAACTATTCCTTAAAAGTAAATGACGCATCCAAAGATGTACTCGTCTTTTCGTACGTGGGTATGACTTCCCAAGAAGTAAAGGTCAATGGTAAGAATGTAATCAATGTAACGTTGAAGGCTGATGCCGTGTTACTGGATGAAGTAGTAGCAATCGGTTATGCCACGGTTAAGCGTAAGGACTTGACTGGGTCTGTGGCATCGGTGAACAGTAAGGAACTTTCCAAAGTGCCGACAAGTGATATTACCCAGGCATTGGCAGGACGTATGGCCGGTGTACAGGTAATGCAGAGTGAAGGTGCGCCGGGAGCTTCTATTTCGATTCGTGTCCGTGGAGGTATTTCTATTACACAGAGCAATGAGCCTCTTTATATTATCGATGGTTTTCCCAGCGAAGATGGTATGTCTACACTCGACCCTGCTGAAATTGAGACTATCGATATTTTGAAGGATGCGTCTGCTACGGCTATTTATGGAGCTCGTGGTGCTAACGGCGTTGTAGTTATTACTACAAAAAGTGGTGGTAAAGAAGGCAAGGCTACGGTAACTTTTGACAGCTATGTCGGTTTCAAAAAAATAGCCAAGAAATTGGATGTTCTTTCTACGGCAGAGTTTGCAATGTTGGATTATGAACGCCGTGTGTACGATGCTACTACTCAAGAAGATTGGGATAAGGATATTACGGCTTTTGAAACATTGTACGGAAAATATAGTGATATCGGAACTAACTATTCCAATCGTAAAGGGATAGATTGGCAGGATGAAACGTTGGGGCGTACTGCGTTGACTCAAAACTACCGTGTAGGAGTTTCCGGTGGAACAGATAAGCTGAATTACAACTTGGCATATTCTTACTATGATGAAGAGGGTGCTATGGTGTATAGCGGTAATAAAAAACATAACATATCATTCAATATGAATCATAAATTGAATGACCGTTTAAGTGTTAATGCCCGTGTCAGCTATGATCAAATGAAAGTTTATGGTATGGGTACTTCTGAAGGTGGTGACCGTTTTAACAAGATGCAGCATATTTTGCAGTATCGTCCTATGATAGGAATTGGAGGTACAGATGATTTGCTGTTAGGAGATGAAGACCCGATTTTTGTGGACGATACCGGTAATGTAATGCAGAATCCCCTGCTTTCTGCTGCTGAAGAAACCAATGATCGTGAGTATCGTACTTTTCAAGCCAATGGTGGCTTTACTTTAAAGCTTTTTAAAGGATTTTCGTTCCGCAATACAACAGGTATGCGCTACCAGACACGTCGTAATGATATTTTTTACGGTGATAAGTCTATAACGGCAAAGCGTTCCAGTATTAATGGAAGCATTCAAAATCTGGAGAACAGCAGTTTCCAAACATCAAATGTCTTGAATTATACTTGGTCGGGTAAAGGACACGATGTAACAGCCATGGTTGGTCAGGAATACGTAAACCGTTGGAGTCGTAATTTCAAAGCGGCAGCCGCCAATTTCCCGAACGATGATATTGGTTTAGGCGACCTTTCACTGGGATTGCCGACAGCTGTTTCATCTGCTGAAAATTATGATGACAAGCTCCTTTCTTTCTTTACACGTGTTAACTATGGCTTTAAGGATAAATATTTGTTTACCGCTTCTTTCCGTGCAGACGGTTCTTCTAAATTTGGTAAGAATAATAAATGGGGATATTTCCCGGCTTTTTCTGCAGCCTGGCGTTTGGGAGAAGAAGAATTTATTAAGAATTTGAATATTTTTTCGGATTTGAAAGTTCGTTTAGGTTATGGTATGGCTGGTAATAATCGTATAGACAGTTATCTGAGTCTGGCAGTATTGAATTCCGTCACTTATCCTAATGGTGATTCTACTCAATCAGGCTATGTACCCAAGCAGATTCCTAATCCGGACCTTAAATGGGAAGCTAACAAGACATTCAATTTCGGTCTTGATTTTGGTTTCTTCAATCAGCGTTTGACTATTTCTCCCGAATTTTATATCAATCGCAGCAGTAATCTGTTGCTGAGTGCAAAATTGCCAACATCGGCAGGTTATGACAGTATGGTCATCAATGCCGGTGAAACAGAAAATAAAGGTATTGATTTGACTATCAACTCAACTAATATTATGACCAAGAACTTTACTTGGAATACTTCTGTAACTTTATCGCACAATAAAAATTCTGTAAAACAGTTGACGGGAGAAGACGTGCAACTTTGGGAAGCTAATTTCGGATATAGCCAAAACACACATATTATCGGTATAAACCAACCGTTGGGGCAGATGTACGGTTATATTACAGAAGGCTTGTATCAGGTGTCTGATTTTGATTATGATGCAACCACCCAAACTTACACATTGAAAGATGGCATTCCTTATGCAGGCGATAAAGCCAATGTGAAACCCGGTATGTGGAAATTTAAGAATGTAGACGGTAGCGAAGACAATAAAATAACAGAGGAAGACAAGACTGTTATTGGTAATGCGTATCCTAAATTTTATGGCGGTATCAATAATACATTCACTTATAAAGACTTTGATTTGAGCATTTTCTTGACTTACAGCTTTGGCAATGATGTACTTAATGCAACTAAGTTGACTAACACAAAGACAGCTTTGCAGAATAAGAACGTTTTGGCTGCGGCCGATTCTCATAATCGCTGGGTTTTAGTGAATAAGTCAGGTGAATTAATTACCGACCCTCAGGAAATGGCCGAGATTAATAGAGGTAAGACCGTTGCCGCTATCTATGATAATGAAGTTGGTGATACTTATATTCATTCTTGGGCGGTAGAAGACGGCTCCTTCCTGAAACTTAGTAATATCACTTTAGGATATACTTTCCCGAAGAAAATAATCGAAAAGATAGGTATCAGTAAGTTACGTCTTTATGCAACAGGTTCTAATTTATTAACTTGGACTAAATATTCAGGTTTCGATCCGGAAGTATCCACAATGGGTAACGGTTTGACACCGGGCGTTGACTTCGGTGCTTATCCTAAAAGCCGTTCATTTGTTTTCGGTATTAATTTAGCTTTCTAATGAACCTCAAAAAGAAAATACAATGAAAAAATATAAAACAATTGCGCTTGGCGCACTGATTGCAACTGGATTTGCCTCTTGTGAACTGACAGAAAAACCAACTTCTTATTATGAGAAGGATACCTATTTTCAAACAGCCGACCAGGCAAAGATGTCAGTCGTGGGGATTTATGACTGTTTGGCTACAAACAACCATTACGGACAGTTTGAAATGGCTATGCCGGCGTCGGATGACACTTATTATATACAAGGTACTGGTACAGACAATACACGTCGTGATATAGCACATTATATGGTGAAACCGACGAATACTTGGATTGCTGATTTATGGAAGTACAAATATATGGGAATAGACCGGGCTAATTTTGCTATTGAAGGCATTGAAAATATGGCTGGGTATGAAGAAGATACTTCCTTGAAAGAGCTGGTGGCCCAGGCTAAATTTTTACGTGCATTTTTGGCTTTTGATTTAGTGAAATATTGGGGAGATGTTCCATTTAAGACCGACTACACCGCTGGATATGAAAGTGCCTTTAATGGTCGTATAAGCCGTGAGGAGATATATGATTATATTATTGAAGATTTGGATTTTGCGAAAGAAAATCTTCAGAAAGGGAGTGCTTCGCTTTCACCGGAGATACCTTCGCAGGGAGCTGCTCATGCAATGCTGATGCGTGTTTACTTGCAACGGGCAGGTTATAGTTTGCAGCAAGACGGTAGTTTGAACCGACCGGCCGACGACAAGAGAAAGGCCTATTTTGATGCTGTAATTGCCGAATGGACTGCTTTCCAGAATAAAGGTTATCATAACTTTCACCCGGGCGGTTATTTGAAGTTGTTCCAGGGTTATTCCGGAGGGGTTTTGAATTCGATGGAAAATCTGTGGGAGATAGCTTTTAATCCGACAGGAAGTGGTTATAAGGATAATTCCGGTACTTGGGCTACGTATAATGGTCCTGCGGTAGAAGCGCCGGGCAAGGGTGCTCCTGCTGAATCAATGGGGCGTGCCAACGCGTTCTTCCGTGTGTTACCTGTCTGGAAAGATTTCTTTGAGGCAAATGATGAGCGTAGAGATGTAATGGTATGTACTTACCAATATAAATGGGATGCCGATAAGAAAGCACATAAGTTGGTTGAAAATAAGAAACTGACGGATTGGTATCCGGGCAAATGGCGTAGGGAGTGGATGCCGAAAGGCTTTGTAGATCCTAATAATACAGGGGTCAATTATTGTCCGTTGCGTTATGCTGATGTGGTATTGATGGCAGCCGAGGCTTATAATGAGATTGGCAATACTCCGGAAGCCTGGAGGTTATTGAATGAAGTAAGACATCGTGCCGGAGCTACTGAAACCAATTCATTGCAGGCATACAAGGCTGCACAGCCTAATCTCTATGAACTTCCCTATTTTAACAGCGGTGATGAGGCAGACAATTTCCGTACTGCTCTTTATTGGGAACGCGGTTTTGAACTGGCTTTTGAAGGTCAGCGTAAATATGACTTATTACGTTGGGGTATTTTGGGTGATGCTTTAAAATTATTCCAAAGCAAAATGGATAAATCGCTAAAAGGCAAATATGTTGCAGGCGACAAATTTATAAAAGGCAAACATGAACTGTTTCCTATACCTTTGGGCGAATTGCAGGCCAATCCCGCTTTAAAAAATCAGAATAATCCGGGTTATGAATAAATAGGTATTATTGCCATAAACGGCAGGATGCAATGTCCTGTTTGAAATGTTGAAAGATGTTTCGGAGCTGGTTGAAAATAGTAAGCCTGTTTTTTATCAGCTCTGTTAAACATCTTTTCTATTTCAAAGCTATATGATGTTGTATTGCCGGTTGCCATGTGGTGAAATTTTATGAGATGATTGTGGTAAATAGAAACCTTTATAAAAGATGAAGAAAATATCATTATCTTGTTTTATTGCTGTTGTCGCATTATGCGTATTTTCCGGCTGCTCTCCCAAACAACCGGAAAAAGATTATACTTGGCTGAAACAGGGAATAGAAACGGCTGCGTTACAATTGAAATTTACCGTGGCTGAAATCGGAGATTCAATCCGGTTGCCCCGTTCCATCTGGACGGGCTATGACACGGACTTTTTATGTCATCAGCTGGATAAGAAACAGTTGACAGCCAAAGACTCTGCCCGGCTGAAACCCATACATGATAATTTGGGTTCCCGCCGTTATTGCTTTTCCATTTACGATTGGACAAGCGGTTTTTTCCCCGGCAATCTTTGGCTCGCTTATCAACTTACCGGCGATGAAAGCTTGAGGGAAAGCGCTGTGAAGTTCACTAATTATCTTTATCCGCTTCGTGAGTACAAAGGGACGCATGATATAGGTTTTATGATGAATTGCAGCTACGGTAACGCCAATCGTTTATCTCCTGCCGACAGCGTCCGCAGTGCATTGATACAAACAGCGGATAACCTGTGCGGCCGTTTCAATCCGGAGATAGGCTGTATCCGTTCCTGGAACTTCGGGAAATGGAATTTTCCCGTTATCATAGACAATATGATGAACCTGGACCTGCTGTTTTATGCCACTCGCCTGACTGGTGATGATAAATATAAGAAGCTTGCCTTGACGCACGCACGGACTACGATGAAAAATCATTTTAGAGATGATTATTCATCCTACCATGTAGTCAGTTACAATAACGATGGAACGGTGGAAAAAAAGTGCACGCATCAGGGAAAGAGTGACGCATCGTCATGGGCGCGCGGACAAGCATGGGGATTATATGGCTACACATCCTGTTATCGCGAGTCTAAGGATGTGCAATTTTTGCGGCAGGCCGAAAATATAGCCTCGTTAATCATGCGGCGCGTAAAGACGGAAGATGCAGTTCCCTTGTGGGATTATGATGCGCCCGACACCCCTCAGACGCCTCGTGACGCATCTGCTGCCGCTATTACCGCTTCCGCCCTGATAGAACTGAGCACGCTTGTTGAAGACGGACAAGCCTATATGGAGTATGCCGGGAAGTTGCTCAAAAGCCTTTCGTCCGACGGGTATTTGGCAAAACCGGGAACCAACCGGGGCTTTATACTGATGCATTCAACGGGTTCATTGCCGAACGGCTCCGAAATAGATACGCCGCTCAACTATGCCGATTATTATTATCTGGAGGCATTGCTCCGTTATATGCAGGTAAAAGAGATTGATTATAAGCATATTTAACGTGAGTTCGAAATAAGAATAAATATATTTCACTTATAATTAGAAACATAGCGATAAAAGTATTAAATTTATAGTGCTGAATTATAACATTTAAACGATTACCACTATGTTTCCA
>NZ_JACOOD010000041.1:0-38911 GCF_014287405.1 Bacteroides sp. NSJ-48
TAAACTGATAAAAGAAGGAAAGGGGCTCATTACAGTTGCCAAATATATGTTTATGGGACTATTTATAACCCGATATAATTGGAATATAGCAACTTGTTGCCAAATGCATGAGGAAAAAGTAGCATAGCCAAAAGAAAATATAGCAGAACTTAAAATATAAATGAGGTTGTGCCAACGTTTTGACACAACCTCATTTTTATAATCAGATTAACCTTATCAGTCCAATTGAGCCAATTTGTTTTCAGAACCAAGCACGTTAACGATTTTGTGCTTGTAAAGTTTCTCCATGTTGTCACGAGCCGGACCCAGATATTTGCGCGGGTCAAATTCAGCCGGTTTCTCAGCAAACACCTTACGAACAGCAGCAGTCATAGCCAAACGAGAGTCTGAGTCGATATTGATTTTACAAACAGCAGACTTCGCAGCCTTGCGCAGTTGCTCTTCGGGAATACCGATAGCTGCTTCCAACTTACCGCCGAATTGATTAATAGTATCAACTTCTTCTTGAGGAACTGAAGAAGAACCGTGAAGAACGATAGGGAATCCAGGAAGTTTCTCCATTACAGCATCCAATACGGCAAATTCCAAAGGAGGAGGAACCAGACGACCTGTAGCAGGATCTACGTGGCATTGTTCGGGTTTGAACTTGTATGCACCATGAGAAGTACCGATAGAAATAGCCAAAGAGTCACAACCTGTACGAGTAGCGAAATCGATAACTTCTTCCGGATTGGTATAAGTATGGTGTTCAGCAGATACTTCATCTTCTACACCAGCCAACACGCCAAGTTCACCTTCCACTGTAACATCGAATTGATGAGCATAGTCAACAACCTTCTTTGTTAAAGCAACATTTTCTTCGTATGGAAGATGTGAACCGTCAATCATTACGGAGGAGAAACCTGAATCGATACAGCTTTTACAAGTTTCAAAAGTATCTCCGTGGTCAAGATGAAGAACAATTTCAGGATGTTTGCAGCCCAGTTCCTTAGCATATTCCACAGCGCCCTGAGCCATGTAACGCAGCAAAGTAGCGTTAGCATATTGGCGAGCACCCTTAGATACCTGAAGGATAACCGGAGACTTAGTCTCTACTGCAGCCTTAATGATAGCCTGCATCTGTTCCATGTTATTGAAGTTGAATGCAGGGATTGCATATCCACCTTTGATAGCGCGAGCAAACATTCCTCTTGTGTTTACAAGGCCTAAATCTTTGTAATTAACCATTTTGTTTAAAGTTTATTGTTAGTGAATTAAAATTCCACGCAAAAGTAAGCATTATCCTTTAAAAAGAAGAACAAGAGAAGAATAAAATACCTCTACTCACCAGTCAAATCCATTCTATTTTAAAGCTATTGGCTTGAATTAACAGAATATTGTAATCTCTATATTACAAAGTTTTTGCATCTGTCTGTTCATTCTCTCCTTTTGCGTTCTTACCTCTATAAACAAAAAAGCCGGAAAGCGAGTTTGTTTTCCGGCCTGTTATTTACACATTATTATATATTATCTTTTCAGATAGATAATCGTAGGTAAATGGTCGCTGTAACCGTTCAGCCATACGCGCCCGCCATGAGTACGCAAAGGTGAACCTTTGTATTTACCATCCTGCTGAATCAGGTAGTCGCGGATAAAAACCTCGCTATGGTCGTAACGCAGTCCTTTTTTCGCTTTCACCAACGGTCTGGACAGTACAATCTGGTCGAACAGATTCCACTTGCCACGATAGAGCAAGGTTCCCACACCCTTATCCTCCAGTATTTCCCACCAGGGATTGAAGAACTGATTGGCTTTCATACCCGATATATATTTACGGGCCCCTAAAGTCTGCATGCTTTCATCCATCGGATCGTCATTCATATCTCCCATAACAAAGAGTTTCAACTTTTTGTCTTCATGCATCAAGGAGTCCGTCAACGCCTTTACCTGCCTGGCGGCATGCACCCGCACCGGTGATTTCGCTCCGCGGGAAGGCCAGTGATTCACAATGAAACACACACGCTCACCCGCCATTCTACCATCTACAATAAGGAAACCGCGCGTCAGATGCACCGTATCCCCTTCAAACGGAGCGGAAAGTACCAGTTTAGAGTTCGTCACGGCAAACTGTTGCGGATCATACAAAAGTGCACAGTCAATGCCACGTCTGTCGGGTCCCTCATAATGAACAAACTTATAGTTAGCCATAGCCGGCTGACTGACAAGATCCGTCAGTACCCTATGATTCTCGACTTCTGCCACGCCAATTACTGCCGGTCCCTCAGGAACCAGATTACGCGACAAGGCACTCAACACGTCCGAGAGATTATGCAGTTTAGCTTCGTACTTTTTCGCAGTCCACCGGTAACTGCCATCAGGCAGGAAGTCATAGTCATTCTTACCTGCATCATGGATGGTATCAAACAGATTCTCAAGATTATAAAACGCTATGCTATACAGTTTGCGTTCCGTGTTCTGGGCTACAACTATTGTAACGCTGAACCAAAAAGAAAAGAATACAATCAGTTTTCTCATAGGTGATATGATATTAATCTCCTGCAAAAATCTAAAATAAAAAGTTATAAACCTATCAATTGCCAGCTTTTTTTGCAAAAAACCTTTTTTCATTTCATAGAAAAGCATTATCTTTGCGCACTGAAAAAGACCATTACACTATTTATTACCAAAATAGTAACAGAATATAAATTAAAAAAACAAATATTGAAATGAAAAAAGGTATTCATCCTGAAAATTACCGTCCGGTAGTATTTAAAGATATGTCAAACGGCGATGTGTTCTTGTCTCGTTCTACAGTAAATACTAAGGAGACTATCGAGTTCGAAGGCGAAACTTATCCGTTGGTAAAGTTGGAAATCTCCAGCACTTCTCACCCGTTCTACACTGGTAAGTCTAAGTTGGTTGACACAGCCGGTCGTGTTGATAAATTCATGAGCCGTTACGGTAACCGTAAGAAATAATCTGTTTTTCAAAGAAACGGAAAAAGGGGATCTGCTACAGATTCCCTTTTTTACTATATGCATACTACCCAACGTCAGTCCCATGCAAGACATAATTTCCACGGAAACCGCATCATCCTGTTTAGGTAAATCAGACTTTCCCGCGGAACGGCGGACGCACCACCACAGCCTTCAACTTACGGCCGCGCATATCAATACAGATTTCCGTACCAACCTTACTATATTCGGGCTTCACATACCCCATACCGATACCAATTTTACGGGTAGGCGACATTGTGCCCGAAGTAACCACTCCAATAGGAGTACCTTCCAGATTCTGTAACTCATAACCGTGACGGGGAATACCGCGATCTACCATTTCAAAACCGACCAATTTACGTACCGTACCCTCCGTCTTCTGTTTCTCCAGCATCGGACGATTGATAAAGTTCTTACCCTCTACAAACTTGGTAATCCATCCCAATCCAGCTTCAATAGGCGACGTGGTATCATCCAGGTCATTTCCATACAAGCAGAATCCCATTTCAAGGCGAAGCGTATCACGAGCACCCAAACCGATAGGTTTGATACCGAACTCCGCACCAGCCTCAAACACGGCATTCCATATTTTTATTGCAGCTTCAGGATAGAAATAGAGTTCAAAACCACCAGCTCCAGTATAACCGGTATTGGAGATTATAACATCCGGCTCACCTGCAAATTCACCATGCGTAAAGGTGTAATACGAAAGTTCGGAAAGATTAACAGGTGTCAGTTTCTGCAATGCTTCGATAGCTTTCGGACCTTGTACCGCAAGCTGCGCCATACGGTCGGAAGCATTCTCCAACTCAGCTCCCATCGTATTATGAGACATACACCAGTTCCAGTCTTTCTCGATATTGGAAGCATTGACTACCAACAGATATTTCTCCTGCTCGTACCGGTAGACCAATAAATCGTCTACAATACCGCCATCCTCATTGGGGAAGCAAGTATATTGTACCTTACCGGGAGTAAGAGCTGCTACGTTATTAGAGGTGACTGTCTGTAAAAAATCCAAAGCATGCGGACCTTTCACCCAAAACTCTCCCATGTGGGAGACGTCAAACACACCGACACCCTGACAAACAGCAAGATGTTCATCAATGATACCGGAATATTCGATAGGCATATTGTATCCCGCAAATTCGTGCATCTTAGCTCCCAGCGAGATGTGCGTTTCTGTAAATGGAGTGGTTTTCATGGTGTGACTTATAAGTTATAGATTATGATTTATTTGTTAGCGGCAACGAGTTCGGCTATCTTGACGATAACATTCATGGCTTTCTCCATATTCTGAATAGGAATAAATTCGTAACGTCCGTGGAAATTCAGACCACCGGCAAAGATGTTGGGGCACGGCAAGCCTTTGAACGAAAGTTGCGCACCGTCCGTACCGCCACGAATAGCTTTTACGTGAGGCTCTACACCGACGGCTTCCATAGCTTTAAAAGCTGTATCGATGATATGCATCACCGGCTCAATCTTCTCACGCATATTATAATATTGGTCATGTAGTTCGAATGCGGCTGTACCCTCGCCATATTCGGCATTAATTTTGCAGACAAGGTGTTCAAATTCTTTCTTGCGGCTCTCAAAACGGACACGGTCGTGATCGCGAATAATGTAAGTAACCGTAGTCTGCTCCACTTCACCCGTAATTCCAATAAGATGATAGAAACCCTCGTACCCCTCGGTATGTTCCGGTGTTTCGTGGCTGGGTAACATGGAAATAAAACGATTGGCTACGCGGATAGAATTTATCATCTTGTTTTTGGCATAGCCCGGATGTACATTGCGTCCCTTGAAAACAATCTTGGCAGAAGCCGCATTGAAGTTCTCAAACTCCAGTTCGCCTACTTCACCGCCATCCATAGTATAAGCCCATTCGCAACCGAATTGCTCAACATTGAATTTATGCGCACCCAAACCGATTTCCTCATCGGGATTGAAACCGATACGGATTTTACCATGTTTGATTTCAGGATGTTCTTTCAGATAAGCTACTGCCGAAACAATCTCCGCAATACCGGCTTTATCATCGGCACCCAATAATGTTTTTCCGTTAGTAACAATCAAATCTTCTCCCTTATGGTCGAGCAATTCGGGGAATTGAGCAGGAGAAAGAACCACTTGCTCATCTGCGCAAAGAACAATGTCCTTTCCATCGTAATTCTCTACAATGCACGGGGAAACATCTTTCCCGCTCATATCGGGACTAGTATCCATGTGGGCAATGAAGCCGACAACAGGTACAGACTTATCTATATTGGCAGGAAGAGTGGCAAACAGATAACCGTTCTCATCCAATGTAATCTCTTCCAACCCCAAAGCCTCCAATTCTTCTTTCAAGAACCTGGCAAATACCATTTGCCCCGGAGTACTCGGAGTTACCCCACTTTCCTCATTCGATTGCGTATCGAAACTTACATACTTAAAAAAACGTTCTACTAAAGTCATGATGATAGTGATTATAGTTAGTGATTAGCGATTAGTGGTTAGTGATGAACGATTAACGGTCAGTAGGCTACAACCGCGCCCTCCTTTTATCCGAACGGCATTAATCACTTATCACTAAACCCTAATCACTATTTTACTGCCGTAAAATTAAAAAAAGGATTGTGAACTGCCAAGCAATTCACAACCCTTTTTCATTCATTAATAACTATTTTGTCAATCAAAAGTGACTGCTACCATCAAAACAATGGGTACAAAGTTTACATTTAGGCAGACCAATAGCCTCAACCAATGTTTCCAGCGTATTGAACTTTAATGATGACAGTCCAAAACGCTCACGGATAACTTCTACCATTTTCTCGTACTCCGACGAACCCGTAGTGGCATATTTCTCAAGATTTTTGTTTTCATCACCTTCCAACTCCTTAATGACACGGCGGGTAATCAACTCCAAATCTCCTTTGGATGCTGTGAAGCCAACAAACGGACAGCTATATATCAACGGCGGACAGGCAATACGAATGTGTACTTCTTTCGCTCCATACTCATAAAGCACCTTTACATTATCGCGCAACTGAGTTCCACGGACAATGGAATCGTCACAAAACAGAAGGCGTTTACCTTCCAGCATGGCACGGTTGGGAATGAGTTTCATCTTTGCCACCAACGAACGCATTTCCTGCCTGCTGGGAGTGAAACTACGCGGCCAAGTCGGAGTATATTTTGAAATGGCGCGATGATAAGGCACTCCCTTTCCTTCGGCATATCCTAGCGCCATACCGACACCGGAATCGGGTATGCCGCACGTACAATCCACTTCCGAGGTATCGGTCTGTCCCATTTTCAGTCCGGAAACAAAGCGTACATCTTCCACATTCTTTCCCTCATAGCATGAAGTGGGAAAACCATAATAAACCCATAGGAAAGAACATATCTGCATCTCCTCATTAGGTTTGCGCATCTGCTCCACCCCTTCTGCATGCAGACGGACAATCTCGCCCGGTCCCAGATAGCGGTCTATTTCATATCCCAAGTTCGGGAAACTGCTCGATTCACTTGTGGCTGCATATGCTCCATCTTTCTTACCGATAACAATGGGAGTGCGCCCCCAACGGTCGCGGGCGGCAATAATGCCGTCTTCCGTCAGCAGCAGCATGGAACATGAACCTTTAATATGCTTGTATACATTCTCAATGCCGTCTACAAAAGTCTTACCTTGTATCAGCAGCAAAGCGATAAGTTCCGTTTGATTGGTTTTGCCGGAACTTAATTCGGCAAAGTGCATATTTTGCTCCAGAAGTTCGGTTTCCAACTCTTTCAGGTTCATAATCTTGGCAACCGTAACTATGGCAAAACGACCGAGATGGGAATTTAAAATAAGAGGTTGAGGGTCTGTGTCACTGATAATTCCGATGCCGGAATTTCCCTTGAACTTATCCAGTTCGTCTTCAAATTTCGTACGGAAATAGGTACTTTCCAAATTATGAATGGAGCGTGTAAATACAGCCTCATCCTGATCATAAGTAGCCAAACCGCCACGTTTTGTCCCTAAATGCGAATTATAATCTGTGCCGTAAAACAAATCCGCCACGCAACTTGCCTTGGCGACTGTCCCGAAAAAACCTCCCATAAGTTCCTTGTGTTATTAGTTATTTTATTAACGGGTACAAAGGTACAAAGAAGTTTCCTTGTGAGCGATATATTCCACCTCTAAAAATAATAAAAAACTCCCCGCCAAAACAAAGAAGTCAGTCCTGCGGGGAGTTTACCAATACCTAATAAGAATTTCTTTTTACCTTAATCATTTCCATTTTTTCACACTCTTCTTCTCAGCCGGAGTAGCTTCAATCAAGCTCAATGCGAAACCACCGCTACGTGCTTCCCAAACGGAGATTTTGGTTTTATTGGTTACAATACCTTTCTTTATCTGATAGGAAGTAGGATTCTCTTTGTAGTCGGCATCCTTACCATCGGCATACAGAGTAGCTACATATTGCTTGCCCGGCGTCAGAAAATCGAGAGTAAAGCCGGCTGTGCGGGCATTTTCATCTGTAATGCCGCCTACAAACCAATTATCAGTACCTTTCGCCTTACGGGCTACGGTAATGTAATCTCCCGGTTCAGCTTCAATATATTCGCTGTCGTCCCAATCTACGGCTACATCTTTGATGAACTGGAATGCATCCATGTGCTTCTCGTAATTCTCCACTAGATCGGCAGCCATTTGCAACGGACTGTAAAGGGTTACATAAAGAGCCAACTGCTTGGCAAGCGTAGTTTGTACCTGTCCGTGAGGCAGGTCGCCCATGAAATCCAGTTTTGTATCAAAAATACCCGGAGTGTAGTCCATCGGTCCGCCGATAAGACGGTTGAACGGAAGTAGTGTGGTATGAAACGGCTTACTACCGCCAAATGCTTCGTATTCAGTGCCACGGGCAGATTCGTTGCCGATAAGATTCGGATAAGTACGGCACAAACCGGTAGGACGTACGGCTTCATGGCCATTGACACAGATTTCATAGTCGGCCGCTTTTTTTACGGCATAAAGATAGTGATTGTTCATCCATTGTCCGTAATGATGTTCGCCACGCGGGATGATATTTCCTACGTAACCGCTCTTCACAGCATTATAACCGTTATCGACCATAAACCGGTAAGCTTTGTCCATGTGGCGTTCGTAGTTGCGGACGGAAGAAGAAGTCTCATGGTGCATCATCAGTTTAACACCTTTACTCTTGGCATATGCATTCAACATCTTCACATCGAAATCGGGGTACGGAGTCACAAAGTCGAAAACATAGTCTTTGGAGTGTCCGAACCAGTCTTCCCAACCTTCGTTCCAACCTTCTACCAGAACCTGGTCAAAGCCGTGGGCAGCGGCAAAATCTATGTATCTCTTCACGTTCTCATTGTTGGCGCCATGACGTCCGTTAGGTTTTGTTTTGGAATAGTCCGTTTCGCCCAACTTAACAGAAGGCAGATCATCCGTATACGCCCAAGTGCTTTTACCGGCAATCATTTCCCACCATACTCCTACATATTTCACAGGTTTAATCCAAGAAACATCTTCATAAGCGCAAGGTTCGTTCAAATTTAAAGTCAACTTGGAAGCAAGAATATCGCGTGCATCGTCACTGACAATCACCGTACGCCACGGCGATTTACAGGGAGCTTGCATATAACCTTTATCACCTACTGCATCGGGCGTCAGCCAAGATTCAAAAATCAGATTTTTATCATCCAGATTCAGATGCATGCAGGAGTAGTCTACCAAGGCAGCTTCGTGCAGATTGATATACAAGCCGTCCGCCGTTTTCATCTGAAGGGAAGTCTGTACGCCCGTCGGAGAGAATTGTGTCTGCGACGCATTACCGGTAATGGCAGATTTCATAAGACCGCGGATTTCAGAAAGTTTGGACTCTGTAAAGTCATACTCCTGCGTATCATAATCACCTGGAATCCAAAACGCCTTATGGTCACCCGTCATGGCAAATTGGGTACGTTCTTCCTTAATAACAAAGTAGTTCAAATTCTTTTGTAAAGGAAACTCGTAACGGAAACCGAGGCCATCATCGAAAAGACGGAAACGGATGATAATATTACGGTCTTGCGCTTTTTGGTCCAGCGTTACAGCCATTTCATTATAATGGTTGCGGATTTGTTTCACCTCACCCCACACCGGTTCCCATGTTTCGTCGAATGTAGACGTTTGGGTATCGGCCAGAGTAAATCCGTTCATCAGTCCCGGATCATTCTTCAATTCCAAACCCAGCTTTGAGGGCTTTATAACAGCTTTTCCTTTGTAGAAAAGTTCATAAACAGGTTCACCTTGAGAATTGACGGAGAAGTTTAATTGAAGTTGTCCATTGGGCGAGGTGATGCTCTCGGCCATTGCTGCACTACTCATAAAAAGTACGAGCAGGAAGCAGGTTAGTTTAATGCAAATTGCTTTCATGTTTCTCATGCTATGATTTATAATTTATTTGATGCAAATATAAGCAGGAAAGTCTCCTGATTTAAGGTTATCAAATGAAAATAGATGTGAAATAAAAGCAAACGTTTGCATAAGTGATTATAAACCTGTTTTTTAAAAGAAATACCGCTCACTCGGAAATACAAATGGAATGAAAACACTATCTTTGTCAACTCAATACCAGACTTCAATTATTATGACTAAAATATTGATAGCCATATTTCTTGGCGGCGGCACAGGCAGCGTATTGCGCTATTGCGTGCAAATGGCACTCCATGAACGGATAGTACCCTACTCCTTTCCTTGGGCTACATTTGCCGTAAACATCATCGGAGGCTTCCTTATAGGATTGTTCTACGTCTTATCCGCCCGCTTCAACTTATCCGCAGAAGTAAGAATGTTGCTGACTACCGGCTTGTGTGGTGGCTTCACCACTTTTTCCACATTTTCCAACGACGGATTGATTCTAATTAAACAAGGATTTTACGGATTATTCGCCCTATATACCTTATTAAGTATCTTGTTGGGAATATTTGCAGTATGGGGCGGAAATATCTTAGGGAAGACCTTTTAAAACAGCAATCATGAGAACAGGCAAACCCTTCAGCATGTCGCCCGTACGGGTCATCTCCCCCACTTTTGAAAGTCAAGTCGAGAGTTTCAAATCACTCAAGGAATGGCTTAGGACCGAAGAAACTGTCAGAGGGATATGTTTCAGCAAACAAATGGAAGAATCAATGGATTGTTCTTATAAAAGTATCACCAATTGCACTTTCAGCCATGTACAGTTCAACAACTGTAAACTGAAAGCTACTCACTTTACGGATGTCCGTTTCGAGCATTGCGATTTGTCCAACATATCATTTGCAGAAAGCTCTCTTTTTCGGGTAGAATTCATTTCCTGTAAACTAGTCGGCACAAATCTGCCAGAAACAATCCTGAATCATTGCAGGATGCAGGATTGCAATGCGAGATACCTCAATTTTTCCATGAGTAAAATCAATCAGGCGGAGTTCACCACCTGCGATTTGCGCAACAGCGACTTCAACGACTGCAAGTTGACTTCCATCGCTTTTACCAATTGCGAGTTAGTAGAAGCGGAATTTTCGCATACTCCGCTCAGGGGCATTGACTTGAGCGATTCGCATATCGAGGGTATTCACGTCAATCTGCCGGATATACGGGGAGCTATCGTCAGTACCCACCAAGCCATGGACCTGACAAGCCTGCTGGGACTCGTAATAAAAGACTGAACAATTTTCCATTTTCACTTGTTATACCTATGGAATTTACATTTAAAATAAAATAAGATGAAAATAGAAAAGATTATCGGACGTGAGATTCTTGATTCAAGAGGAAACCCTACCGTAGAAGTTGATGTAATATTAGAGTCCGGCTTTATCGGCCGCGCTTCCGTACCCTCCGGTGCATCCACTGGCGAACATGAAGCCCTAGAACTGCGTGACGGTGATAAAAAACGTTATGGTGGCAAGGGGGTACTGAAAGCCGTTAACAATATTAATAATATCATCGCTCCCAAGTTGATTGGCATGTCGGTTCTTGAACAGATGAGTATCGACCATACCATGCTGGCCTTGGACGGCACAAAGACCAAATCCAATCTGGGTGCAAATGCAATCTTGGGGGTTTCGCTTGCCGTAGCCAAAGCAGCGGCGGCATACCTTGATATTCCCCTCTATCGCTATATCGGTGGAACAAATACATATGTAATGCCTGTTCCGATGATGAATATCATCAATGGCGGTTCGCACAGTGATGCCCCCATCGCTTTCCAGGAATTTATGATACGTCCGGTAGGGGCGAATTCTTTCCGTGAAGGTCTGCGCATGGGCGCAGAAGTGTTCCACGCCTTAAAGAAAGTATTGCATGACCGCGGACTTAGTACTGCTGTAGGCGACGAGGGCGGTTTCGCTCCCGACTTGACAGGCACAGAAGACGCTTTGGACTCGATCATTGCTGCCATTAAGGCTGCCGGCTACGAACCGGGCAGGGATGTGATGATTGCCATGGACTGCGCTTCTTCCGAATTCTATCACGACGGCATTTACGATTACAGCAAATTCGAAGGTGAGAAAGGCAAAAAACGTACAGCCAACGAGCAGGTAGATTATCTGGAAGAGTTGATTGACAAATATCCTATCGACTCTATCGAAGACGGCATGAGCGAAAACGACTGGAATGGCTGGAAGAAACTGACCGACCGCATCGGAAACCGCTGTCAACTGGTAGGTGACGACCTATTTGTCACCAATGTAGATTTCCTTGCCATGGGTATCGAAAAAGGTTGCGCAAACTCCATACTAATTAAGGTAAATCAAATCGGCTCCCTGACAGAAACGCTGAATGCCATCGAAATGGCGCACCGTCATGGCTACACGACCGTTACGTCCCATCGTTCCGGCGAAACGGAAGATTCCACGATTGCAGACATTGCCGTAGCCACCAACAGCGGTCAAATCAAGACCGGTTCTTTAAGCCGTTCAGACCGTATGGCTAAATACAATCAGTTGTTGCGCATCGAAGAAGAGATAGGCAATAACGCCGTATACGGATACAAAAGAATAAAATAAGTGCCGTTTTCAAACTGAGCCGAAATATCATAAAGACAAAGAGATATATCATTGCTGATATATCTCTTTTTTTGAGCCTCTTGTCGGATTCGAACCAACGACCCCGAGATTACAAATCACGTGCTCTGGCCAACTGAGCTAAAGAGGCGGGTGGGTAAGCTATCTACATCGCGCCGCTACAACCAACTACCTTTGCTGCGATCAAGCCCTGGAGGATTCGAAGGGAGCTGGCCGTATAGGACTTACCCGTTTTGCGAGTGCAAAGGTAGATAAAAATTTTAAATCTGCAATACCTTCCCCTAACTTTTTTCAACTTTAACAAGAATACAGGGTCTACAACCAATATTATTTATAACTTTGCGCCATATTTCTAAGAAAAATGGCAGAAAATAAAGGTTACATGCAATATGCAATGTTGTTCGGCACCTATTTGGGAGGATATTGGATTTTAAAATTCATCCTCTTCCCTTTAGGATTGACAATTCCGTTTTTATCTTTCCTTTTCGTAGGGCTCACGTTATGTGTCCCTTTCATGGGCTATTATTATGTACGAATGTATCGTAATACTGTATGCAGCGGCAGTATCAGCTTCTTGCATGCATGGATATTCACAGTATTCATGTATATGTTTGCCGCATTGCTGACGGCAGTGGCACACTACATTTATTTCCGTTTCATCGATCATGGTTTCGTTATCAATGCCTACGAATCTCAAATTGATATCTTAAACAAAAGCGGTATACCGGACATAGAAGCCTATACAAACATGTTTCAAGAAACATTGGAGACTGTGAAATCGCTCACTCCCATAGATATCACCATGCAACTGGTGTCATGGAATGTATTTTGCGGTTCATTGCTCGCGCTTCCTACCGCCTTATTTGTAATGAGGCGTAAAAAGGAATGACAAGAACAGACAAATTTCAAATAAATCAGGTATAGTATAATATAGTAAAATCGTAAATAAGCAAATGGATATTTCAGTTGTCGTTCCTTTATATAATGAAGAGGAGTCTCTTCCGGAATTGTTTGCATGGATTGAACGGGTAATGAAAGCCCATGACTTTTCTTATGAAGTTATTTTCGTTAACGACGGAAGTACCGACCGTTCCTGGCAAATAATAGAGCAATTACAAACAAAATCTGATAAAGTGCGCGGAATAAAGTTCCGTCGCAATTATGGCAAATCACCGGCTCTCTATTGCGGTTTTGAACAGGCCCAGGGCGATGTTGTGATTACAATGGACGCCGACCTGCAAGACAGTCCTGACGAAATACCGGAACTATACCGCATGATTACGGAAGATGGCTACGATCTGGTGTCCGGCTGGAAGCAAAAAAGATACGATCCGCTGTCAAAGACCATACCGACAAAACTGTTCAACGCTACGGCACGCAAGGTTTCCGGTATAAAGAACCTGCACGATTTCAATTGCGGCTTGAAAGCCTATCGCAAAGATGTTATAAAAAACATAGAAGTGTACGGCGAAATGCATCGCTATATCCCCTACCTGGCAAAGAATGCCGGTTTCAAGAAGATTGGCGAGAAAGTCGTACACCATCAGGCACGGAAATTTGGCAAGACAAAATTCGGCGGGTGGAATCGTTTCTTCAACGGATATCTGGACTTGATATCCCTCTGGTTCCTTTCCACCTTCGGCATCAAGCCTATGCACTTCTTTGGCATATTGGGTTCGCTGATGTTCTTCGTCGGATTCGTTGCCGTCATTATTGTCGGCGCCAGCAAGCTGTATTACATGAATCAAGGGATGCCCTACCGCCTTGTGACAGATTCTCCCTATTTCTACCTGTCACTGACATCCATGATTATCGGCACGCAGTTATTTGTGGCAGGTTTTCTCGGAGAGCTGATATCCCGCAATGCACCAGAACGCAATAAGTACCAAATAGAGAAAATGATTTAACCATGAAAGCATTAGTCAGATTTATAATATTCGGGGCTGTTCTTTTCCCTGTTTTCAGTATAGTAATATCCTGTTCGGAAGAAGCGGACTGTTCAATGACAACGCGAGCCATGATGCAATGTTACCTATATACATTGGATCCTGACACCAAAGTGGTATCCAATGATACCTTAGACTCTTTGACGGTTACTGCCTTTGGCACGGATTCCGTCATCATCAACAATCAAAAAAAAGTGCACGATCTCTCGTTGCCACTGAGATATACCGCCGACTCCACCGTACTCGTGTTTCATTACAGCAAGACATTGACAGATACGCTTGTTATTCACCAAACCAACACACCTTACTTCTTGTCAATGGATTGCGGTTATCAAATGAAACAAGCCATAACAGATGTCCGATACAGTCGCCACAGTCTTGATTCTATTCGCGTTGCAAATAAAGAAGCCGGAATTTATGGAGCAGAAAATCTTAAACTATTCTATTAGTCTGGCGTTCTGTTTGCTGCTGTCTCTTCCATTACAGGCACAAAACAGTGACATTTCCGCCCCGCCGGCAAACACTCCGCCCAAAAAGGAGAAAAAAGAGGCCAAAGAGGAAGTACACTATCCGCTGTACAATGGTATTTCTGTCAGTGTTGATTTATGGGGGTCCGGAAGCAAACTGTTTGGGAGTGACTTTTTCAGCAGTGAGGTAGCTGTCGATGTCAATCTTAAAAATCGCTTTTTCCCGATTGTAGAATTAGGATATGGCAATACTGATACTTGGAGCGACAAAGGAATACATTATAAAACCGGTGCTCCCTATTTCCGTATCGGTATGGACTATAATGCGCTTTATAACAAAAAGCACGGACATATGATACTCGTTGGCCTACGCTATGCGGCAACGAGCTTTAAATATGATGTAGAAGCGTTAGGCATCAACGACCCTGAATACGGGGGAAGTTTGGGTAATCCGAATTTGATAGACGGCATTTGGGGAAACAGCCTGCCTTTTAATTATAAAGGAATGAAAGGTTCGATGCAATGGGCCGAATTTTGTGTCGGCATACGGGCGCATGTATGGAAAGACCTGTATATGGGTTGGGCGTTACGTTTCAAATTCCGTATGAGTTCTTCCGTTGCCGAGCATGGTGATCCATGGTACGTACCGGGCTACGGGAAGTACAACGGAAACACAACCGGGGTTACCTATACAATAACTTATAAACTACCATTCTAAGAGATAATGACAGGATTAGAAATCTGGTTGCTTGCCATAGGGCTTGCTATGGACTGTTTTGCTGTATCCATAGCCAGCGGCATTATATTAAAACGTGTTCAATTGCGCCCGATGCTGATAATGGCATTGGCTTTCGGCTTTTTTCAGGCACTCATGCCATTGCTTGGCTGGATAGGCGCCAGTTTTTTCAGCCATCTCATTGAAAGTATAGACCATTGGATAGCTTTTGCCATTTTAGCTTTTCTGGGTGGACGTATGATTATGGAATCTTTCAAGGATGAAGATTGCCGGCACGAGTTCGATCCTACCAAGCTGAAAGTAGTAGCGGCATTGGCGGTAGCCACCAGCATCGATGCCTTGGCGGTAGGTGTTTCGTTCGCTTTTCTGGGAGTTTGCAACTTTGCATCCATTCTGCCCCCTATCGGCATCATAGGATTTGTGTCGTTTGCCTTATCACTGGCAGGATTGATGTTCGGCATCCGATGCGGATGCGGCATCGCCCGCAAGCTGCGTTCCGAACTGTGGGGCGGCATTATCCTCATCGTTATCGGAACGAAGATATTGATAGAGCACTTGTTCTTTTAAATGAAGAGTGAAAAACGAAGAAACGGCAGGCTGTCCGATAAAAGGCAGTCTGATAGAAGGATAAAAACGAAGACCGCTTAATTTATTTATACAGCATCATACATTCATTATGGAGAAGAAAACACAACGTAATTTTTTATGGGTTGCCCTGCTTGTCCTGGGTACTATCGGAATACTTGCACGCCACAACCGCGCTGATCCTTATCAAACTGCCAGCGGACTGATATTCGGAACAGTCTATAACATAACCTATCAGTACGACAGCAATTTGAAAGCCGAGATAGAAGCTGAGCTTAAACGGTTTGACGGCTCTCTATCTCCGTTTAACGATACGGCAACGATTACACGCATCAACCGGAACGAAGAAATCATTCCCGATACTTTCTTCACCAACGTATTCCGCCGCAGCATGGAAATCTCCCGGGAGACCCAAGGTGCTTTCGACATTACGGTAGCCCCGCTTGCCAACGCATGGGGATTCGGATTTAAGAAAGGCACATTTCCCGACTCTGCTATGATAGACAGCTTGCTGGACATTATAGGCTACCCGAAAGTATCGTTATCCGCCGACGGAAAAGTTATCAAGCAGGATCCCCGCATCATGCTTTCGTGCAGCGCCGTAGCCAAAGGCTATGCAGTAGATGTCATTGCGCAATTGCTGGAAAAGAAAGGCATCGACAATTTCATGGTAGATATAGGCGGCGAAGTGGTGGTGCGCGGAGAAAACCCGAAAAAAAGTTTATGGCGCATCGGAATCAACAAGCCGATAGACGACTCGCTCGCTGTAAATCAGGAATTGCAGACCATACTGCAAGTTACCGATGTGGGCATAGCCACTTCGGGGAATTACCGGAACTATTACTACAAAGACGGCAAAAAATATGCCCATACCATAGACCCGCGCACAGGCTATCCAGTGCAGCACAGTATCCTGTCGGCCACAGTGATTACCCGCGACTGCATGAGTGCAGATGCCTATGCCACCGCTTTCATGGTCATGGGCCTGGAAGAAGCCGAACGCTTTGCCGATGCACACCCCGACCTCGACGCATGCTTCATATATGCGGACGAAAAAGGGGAACTCCGGATGTTCTACACGAAAGGAATGGATAAATATATGACGGTAAAATAGCGATTCGTCCCGGTTTTCATCCTCCACGAAGTTTTTAATTTAAAAACATCTGTCACGGGACATTCATTAAATATCACAAAATCAGCCAACTAATTCATACACAAATTATTGCGAATTAGTTGGCTAATTTTGTGATATTTAATGAATGTCCCTAATTATAAGTGAAATATATTTATTCTTATTTCGAACTCACGTTAATTTATGCACGTGTTTCGTCTGTGAATGACAGGCAGGACACTACAAGGCAGATAGAGGATTTAAAGGGATATGCCCTTTTGCAGGATATAGAGATAGTACGGATATTTCAAGAACACATAAGCGGAGCAAAGAAGATTGAGGAAAGGCAGGTTCTTGCGGAATGTTTGGAATACTGTACGGAAAAGGGTGTTGACTATCTGTTGTTATCAGAACTTTCGAGATTGGGAAGAAGTACGTTACAGGTACTTCGCTCTTTGGAGATACTGCATGAAGCAAAGGTATCCGTTTATATACAGAACTTAGGGTTATACACATTGCAGCCAAACGGAGAAGTAAATCCGATTGCTTCGATTATGGTAACTGTACTTGCTGAAATGGCTAACATAGAACGGGCAAACATACAATACCGTTTGAACAGTGGCAGGGCAAACTACATTGCCAAAGGTGGAAAATTAGGTCGCAAGGCTGGAAGTATCAAGACAGAGGAAAGGAGAAGGGAAGAATACAGGGAAACGATAGCTTTACTAAAGAAAGGCTATTCAGTGAGGAACATCGCCAAATTACAGGGTATAGGTGTTTCAACGGTTCAAAGGATAAGAAGCCTATTTCTAAAATGAACCATTCAAAAACAGTGGATTATCATGCAAGATTGTAAAGAGGCAGATAGTCCACTGTTCGGTTTATATAACTCTAATGTAGCGTATTATTAGATAGTTAGTTTTTTTTATCAAAATATACTTTGTATGTAAATCAAATTTAATTAATATATTTGCAGAGTAATAATTTTTCAACAGATAATACTGATTAAAAATAAGATTATGCGTACATTTAAATTTATCGGAATGGCTGCAATGGCAGCCTTTATGAGCATGGGGATGATTTCATGCGGTGATGACAGTTTACAGTCAATAACCGAAGCACCCGAAGAAGTTGAAAAGCCAACGAACAAAGACCTTGAATTTGCCTTGTCAGCAGAGAGTGAGAACCTTGTCAATAATGAAGTTAGCATAGGGGCAGAGGGGAAAGAACTGGGTATATCCTTTGCCACAAATACGGATTGGAATGCTAAAGTTTCTTTCAGTGATGAAAATGCCAAAGAGTGGTGTAGCATAACTCCTATAAATGGCAAAGCGGGAGTAAATTCATTGAGAATAAAGATAGACAGGAATAAGGAAGTTGATAGAAGCACTAAGATAACCATTCTGTTGGAGAGTGCATCAGACCAAAGCCACATATCTGAAATCAAATTGAACGTGACGCAATCCTATATGGATACAACTAAAAAATTACATATTGAAACGGCTGGTACTTTGCCAACCTTAATGTCAGGAGAAGAGTCTAAAGCCGTCAAAGAACTGACATTGTCAGGATTTATCAATGGAATAGATATTAAATTTATCAGATACATGAAGAATTTGGTGAAAATAGATTTGTCAGATGTAAATATTGTCAGTGGTGGGGATGATTATTGGTTTACAGCAGTTGAAACGGGGGTTGAAATAGCAGATAATGTATTTCCTATGGGGTTCTTTGAGCATCTGAAATACCTGGAAGAGATAAAACTGCCGAATAGTATTGTTGAAATAGAAAGGCGGGCATTTTACAAGTGGAAAAATAGAATATCCATTGATATACCTAATGGGGTCACAACAATTGGATATGGTGCTTTCAATGAATGCACAAATTTAACATCTGTAAGTATTCCAGGTAGTGTTACGGCAATTAAAGAATATACTTTTCAGGAATGTACAAATTTAGAGTCCGTTAAGATGGCTAATGGTATTACCTTAATTGATAGGGAGGCATTTCGGGATTGTAAAAGTTTAAAATCAGTTGATATTCCTAAAAGTGTTACAACAATTGGAGGTGGTGCTTTTAGCGGTTGTACTAGTTTGACATCTGTAAGTATTCCTAATAGCGTTACTGTAATTGGAAGTAGTGCCTTTCGTTAATGTATTTAGAATCTCAAAACAACCAAAAATAACCAGAAATATTCAAGCGTAAGTCTTTATCTATCAGAATATTCTAAAAATTAACACTTTTCGGCTGCTTTTTGATGCTTCCCAAATTTCCACATATTTTTGAGACGTATTTCTGACGTGGAGAATTTGCGGAGCTTGTTTTTTGCCACATCGTGCGGACAGTTGACAAGGGTTTACAACCGTTTACGATGAGCGACAACAACCGCCCTGATATGCAGCAATAGTAACATTGTGCAGAAAGGCGACAACGGTTGACCTCCGTTTACATCCGTTCACCATTTCAGAGATATACGATTGAAGGAATGAACCAGTAAACGATAAAAGCAGCATGAAAACAACCAGAAAATGCAATTTTTGCAGCAAGTCATTTGTAACCCGGAGCGGGGTACAGAAATATTGCAGCGAGGCTTGTCAGGCGGAAGCCAAACGAGCTAGAACGGAACAGAAGAACAACCTCTTCAAAGCTGTCCGCCCCTTGATGGAGATACAGCATCAGGAGTATCTCACCTTTTCCAAAGCAGCAGTACTCATGGGCTGTTCCCGACAGTACATCTATAAACTCGTAGCCCTCGGCAAACTGAAAGCCTCACGTATCAGCAACCGCATGGCGTTTATCCGCAAGACAGACATCGAGCGGATGCTGGAGGGCAATCCCTACCACCGTGTCCTGCCCGGCAGTACTTCCACTCCGAGAAAGTCCGCTTCATCTTCCCCGCTTGCCAAAAAAGAAAAAAGGGAAAAGGAAACCTATGAAGTGCTGGACTTCTATTCTGGCGAGGAGGTGATGTCGCTCTTCAAGGTCAGGCAGTCGTGGCTCTATACCACAGCCAAGCGCAACCGCATTCCCATCTGCCGCATCGCAGGGAAAAACTATTACAGCAAGAAACACGTTGACGAGTTCTTCGGTATGGCTATAGATACAAGCAATATCACCGATTGGCTCCTGATTGAAGAAGCGGAAGAACTGTTCGGCATGAAACCCTCCGCACTCCGGGCATACGCCTACCGCCACAAGATACCGACCAAAAGAGAATACGGGCGCACCTATTACTCCAAATCCCATCTGGACGAACTCCGCAGGACAGACCTCGTGAACGATGAACGCTACTACACCGTGGAGCAAGTCCGGCAGATTTACGGGCTTTCCTCCGCCAACATCAGCCATATCGTCAAGGTGAAGCACATCGAAAAGATAAAAGTAGGCGTGAAAAACCTGCTTTTACGCTCCGATGTGGAGCGTGTCATGGCTGAAAGGGAGAAACAACCGTGAGCAACCGACATTGCCGGAAAATTATTTCAAAATGATTGTCGTGGAGGTATTCACGGTTGTTTCACGTTGTTCCTTTGCCACCGTAAACACGGGAACACCCCCGAAAATGTACAACTTAAAACATCATCAATATGAGCAAATGCAAGACAGTTACCTTGCGCAAGCGCAAGATTAAGAACGGAACACAGTATTCGCTGTGTCTGGACTATTATCCCGGCTACCGTGACAACACCACCATGAAGGTGATTACACGTGAAGCTCTTGGGATTTACATCTTCGCCAAACCTGCCAACCAGCAGGAGCGTGATTTCAACGCACGCATGATGAAAAAAGCGGAGATACTGCGTAATAGGCGTTATGAAGCCATCTTCAACGAGAACAACGGCTTCTTTGACAAAGCCAAGATGAAAGGCGATTTCCTCGCCTACTTCAAGGGGTTGGCAGACAGGAAGAATATCAAGTGGCAGCACGTCTATAAACATTTCGAGCGGTTCGTGAACGGCAAATGCACCTTTGAGGAGGTGGACGTGGATTTGTGCCGCAAGTTCATGGAATATCTGCTTAACGCCCCACAATCCATACACACCAGCCAAAAGCTGCATATCAATTCTGCGGCGGGCTACTGGTCGGCTTTCCGTGCGGTACTTCACACCGCCTACCGGGACAGGAAGATAAAGGAGAACCCAAACGGATTCTTAGACCGCATCGAGTGCATTCCCACCATGAGGGAACATCTGAGCCAAGAGGAACTGATACGGCTTGCCGAAACGCCTTGTGAGGAAGAGGTATTGAAAAGGGCGTTCCTTTTCGGTTGTCTGACCGGACTAAGAAAGAGCGACATCAGGCAGCTCACTTGGCAGCAGATACAGCCGTACACCAACGGCAAGATGTTCGTGACCACCCGTATGCAGAAGACCAAACAGATTGTACACAACCCCATCAGCGATGAAGCCTACGGACTGCTTGGGGAACGGCACGAGGGACTTATCTTTGACGGTTTCAAGGACAAGATGCTGCAAGGACCACTCAAACGCTGGCTCTTGGCGGCAGGCATAACCAAGAAGATAACCTTTCACTGCACCCGGCATTCATTCGGAAGCCTGCACGTGGAAATGGGTACGGACATGGCTGTCATCCAAGCCTATCTGGGACACAAGAACATTACCACCACGCAGATTTATTCCAAGATGGCGGCACAGCAGATGTGCGAGGTCGTGGACAAGATAACCCTGAAACGCAAGGAAGCGTAAGGCGGTTCAAAATCCATGATATTCAGAGGGAGCGGTTATTGTTTGGAGCTTTAACCGTTCCTTTTATTTTGGTTGGTACTTAAAGTATGATAATTGAGTATGATTCCGGACATTTGGTGAAAAACATTGAAAAAGAAACCACTGACAAAGGATAATGAGTAATAATTGAAAGAAGACTATTAAATTTGCGAAAACAGTAACAAGTAACAACCGAATAAGACAAAGAATATGGAACCGTCCGTAAAAGACAAACATATCATTTTAGGATTTGTCGGCTTTGCCATCCTCCTAATATCTTCCATAGCGACACTGATTGTCGCTGAGAAATTCAACCAAGACACCTTTGTAAGGCTGATAGTCTTTGTGTGCAGCAACCTGTTGGGGTGGCTGCTCTACTTCTCCTTCCAGACAGTCATTTTCGATACATACGAAATCTACAGAATCAAGTTCGGCAGGAAAAAGACACCTGCCGAAATCACAGAAATTCAGGAAGACCAGTCCCAAGATGCACACAAGCCTGTAATATCGGCATCAATGCCAACAGGTGGAGAAGCGACCCCGGATATAAAACCGACAGAGATTGCCATATCCCCGGAGCTTCACGAGAAGAACCGTGCCGATTACGAGGACAGGGAGCAGCGGGAAAATGAGGAGCGCATCGCTATGGTCATGGAATACATCCATTTCATCATGCCCCGTATTGCTGACAAGGAGACCGTGAACCACATCTGTGCCGAGGTCAACAACTGGATGCGGCTCCACAGTTACAAGCCCAAGCCGATAAAAGGGCGGCTGACCAAAGATATTTCAAACATTCCGCTCCGCCATTTCGTGTGGAATATCTCCGAGCGTTTCATGTACAAGAAATACTACACGGGGGATAACCGTGCCCGCTTCATCAGCACCCTTTTCCCACGGGAGTTTGCCGATACGGACATAGCTACCATCAAGAACTTCAAGGTAGAGCCGTTAAAGACACTGATTCCCATTGACGAGCCTGAAAACGGCAGACTGGATTTCCATTATCCTGCGGATTATGTGCAGGAGAAGCGGATTTAAGCCTGTTTTAGAGTAATCACGATAATAACGACAAACAGCCAAAACTCATAATCCTCTGTTATACAATAATTCCCGAATAACTTTACCCGTCATTTGCGGTTGGGCATCGTTATTCGGGAATTATTTTGCAATGACCTTTCGTGGAGATATTCACGGCTGTATCATTCCAGTCCTTTGCGCCAAGCCTTACAAAAGAGGCGAGTACGCAAATGGAAAAAACAGTGATTACATTCAACGACCTCCCGGAGATTGTGGCTCAGCTTCGGGACGAGGTGATGAGCCTTAGAAGCCTGCTTACTGAGCAGCGCAGTGTGAACAACGCAAGGGCGGTGGACACCCATGTCCCCATGTCAGTGGAAGAGGCGGCGGAATATCTGGGCATTCCCAAAGGCACGCTCTACATGAAGCTGTCGGAGGGAAGCATTCCCGCCACCAAGCCCGGCAAACGATATTGCCTTTACAGGGACGAACTGGACAAATGGCTGGAATCCTCCCGGAAGAATCCCGTACCCCTGTCCGATGAGGAACTGAGCGAATCCTTATATTCTTCCCACCGCCGCAAGCCCGCTCCGCGTAATTGGTAAACGTCATGGAAGAGGACAAGAATTATATCAGTCTGATACATGGCGACCTGACGAGGGCGACCCAAGTACAGCACGGGATGCCGGACAGCATCGGCGTGATGAGTATCAAGACCGCCAACCGGACGATACTCGAAGCATCGCTGCTGCCCACGCCCCGTGCGCTCTGGGACAGTTTCTGGTATGAGGGGGAACTGTCCTGCCTCTTTGCGGATTCCAATGTGGGCAAGTCCATCCTTGCCGTGCAGATAGCCGACCGTATCGCCCGGACTGACGATGTGCTGTATCTGGACTTTGAACTCTCCGAAAAACAGTTCCAGCTACGCTATACCAGCGAGCATGGAACGCCATACATCTTTCCTGAAAGGCTGTACCGGGTATCGCTTGACTGCAATTCGTTGCTGGAAGCCGATTTCGAGGAAGCCATCATGGGAGGCATAGAACAGATGGCTCTGCAAACCGGGTGCAAAATCTTCATCGTTGACAATCTTACCTACCTGTGCTGCGCCATGGAGAAAGGCGATGCGGCAGGACGGCTGATGATACAGCTCAACAACCTCAAAAAGAGATACGGATTGTCCGTCCTTGTTCTGGCACATACACCCAAACGCTCTTTGGACTGTCCCATCACTTCCAACGACCTTGCCGGAAGCAAACGGCTCTACAATTTCTTTGACAGCGTGTTCGCCATCGGGAAGAGTGCGCAGGACGGAGGGCTTCGCTATGTGAAGCAGCTCAAAGTCCGGTACGGGACATTCTCCCACGATGCGGACAATGTAATCATCTACGAGATTGAGAAGGTGGACGCTTTCCTGCAATTCGTGTTCAGGGGTTATTCAACGGAAAAGGAACACCTGAAGAAACTGGGTGACAACGAATCCAGCCAGAGGGATTGCCAAATCCTGCAATTGTCCCAGTCCGGCAAGTCCGTCAGGGAGATAGCCTCACAGGTGAACTGCGGCAAGTCCACCGTCAGCCGGATAATCCAGCGCAGCAAGGAGGACAGGAATGCAGCCGTCCCAAGTGTCCCGCTGTCCCAACAGACAGGAAGTGGGACAATGGGACAGGTGGGACAGCATGGGACAAGCGGGACAGTAAGAGAAACAAAGCAGGCAGAGTTGTTTACAGGATATGGGAAAGAGGAGAATAAGGCATGAAAAAGCAGTCTGCACATAGCTGTATAAAGGATAACCGCTTCATTTACGGTACAAGGGATGATACAGGCAGAAGCCTGATGTCCCAAGGTGTCCCGGGGTGTCCCACTGTCCCAAGTCTTATAGGGACGGGACAATGGGACAGCGGGACAACAATCGAAAAACTCAAAAACAAAGACAAGCCATGAGCAACTATTCGTTACAGAAATATAAAGGAACGGCAACACGGCATACTTGCCCGAATTGCGGGGACAAGCGTTCTTTCACATGTTATGTGGATGAAAGCGGTATGCTCCTGCATCCGTCTGTCGGCAGGTGCAATCATGAGAGCAGTTGCGGGTATCATTATACTCCCAAGGAGTATTTCCACGACCACCCCGAATGCCATACCGACAAGGGGTTCTCTTTTGACAGGCAAAGGTCAGAACGGAAGCCCGGACAGACATCACCAAAAGCAAGCATAGGCTACATACCGCCAAAGTATGTGGAGAGGTCGCAAAGCGTGCACAGCAACTTCTTCCGCTTCATTTCCTCGCTCCTTGATTCCTATTACGGCAGCAAGGCAAAGGAAGTGTTGAAGCGGTTGCTGGAAGAGTACCGTCTTGGAGCAACCCGTGACGGGGCTGTCATCTTCTGGCAGATAGACCGCACAAACAGGGTACGCACGGGCAAGGTGATGCAGTACAATCCAGAGGACGGACACCGTATCAAGGGAGGAGAGGTGTCGGCAGTGGACTGGATACACAGCATACTGAAAAGGCAACGGGTACTGCCGGAGGATTGGCAACTTTCCCAATGCCTGTTCGGGGAACACCTGCTGAATGTCTATCCCGACAAGGTAGCGGTCTTGGTGGAATCCGAAAAGAGTGCCGTTATCGGCTCTGCCCTCTTTCCCGGTTATGTATGGCTGGCGACAGGCGGCAAAAGCCAGTTGAGAGAGGAAAAGCTCCGTGTGCTGAGCGGACGAACCGTGCTTCTCTTTCCCGATGCGGACGGATATTCGGAGTGGAAACAGCATGCCAGGGACATGACCTATTGCAAGGTTGTCGTGTCTGACATCATAGAGAAGAACGCCACACCGGAACAGAAGGCAGCCCATATCGACATAGCCGACTGGATTGTCTTCCAGATACGAGAAAGTAAAATAATGTGTACAGCCAATCATCTTGTAGAGGCGGAAAAAGTCCTCCGGCGGATGATAGAGAAGAACCCCGTCCTGCAAAAGCTGATAGATGATTTCGACCTTGTACTGGTCAGTACATCCCCAATCGGCAGTGGCGATGAAAACCCTCCTTAATGGAGGAGAGCGGAAGCCGTAGGCTGTAGCGGACAGACAAGGGCTTGCCCTTGATATAGCCCACTATAACTACACGCTCCGCTTTCGTAGTTGTGGGCTCTCCCGAGGGGCTGGGCGTTGCCCCGTCCCACTCAGGGCGTTTCACCCCTGAGAACCCCGAGCAAAGAGTGACCCTCTCTTTGCAATCTCCCTTATGGGCACAGCCTCTAAGAACCCCATAGCGGTTATGAGCGAACAGCGGCAAACAACTTTAGTTAATAACCAAATCAACATAAAAATGGCAACAAAATCAAGCATACATATCAAGCCCTGCAGAGTCACATCAAGTGGGGCTCATAACCGGAGAACTGCCGAATATATGCGCAATATCGGCAAGTCTCAAATCTACATCGTACCCGAATTGACTGCCGGTAACGAGCAGTGGATAAACCCGGGCTTCGGCAATCCCGACCTGCAGGCGCACTATGACTACATCAAGCGGATGGTCAAGGAAAAGACAGGACGTGCGATGCAGGAGAAGGAACGTGAACGAAAAGGCAAGAACGGGAAAATCACCAAGGTGGCTGGATGCTCGCCAATCCGTGAGGGCGTGTTGCTCATCAGACCGGACACGACACTGGCAGATGTGTGCAAGTTTGGCGAGGAGTGCCAGAGACGCTGGGGCATCACTCCTCTCCAGATCTTCCTGCACAAGGACGAGGGACACTGGCTGAACGGTCAGCCGGAAGCGGAAGACAGGGAGAGTTTCAAAGTCGGCGAAAGATGGTTCAAGCCGAATTACCATGCCCATATCGTTTTTGACTGGATGAACCATGACACAGGCAAGAGCTGCAAGCTCAATGACAAGGATATGACAGAAATGCAGAATCTGGCATCCGACATACTCCTGATGGAGCGTGGGCAGTCAAAGGCTGTTACAGGCAAGGAACATCAGGAACGTAACGACTTTATCATTGGGAAGCAGAAGGAGGAAATGAAGCGGCTTGATGCCACGAGGCAATACCGGGAACATGAGCTGGAAATGGCGAACAAAAAGATGCATGAAACGGAAAGCATTACCAACGCCCTTATCGAAAAGGCAAATGAAAAGGAACGGCAGAGTGAAGACCTTGACAGGGCTATCAGCGAGAAACGCTCCAGACTGAACAAGGAAAAAGGAAGTGAACTTCTGAACGCCGCTGTCGGCTGGGCTACCGGGAAATCGAAAGCCCTGAAAAATGAAATAGAGGATTTGCGCTGTGAGATTTCCACGCACGAGGAAACCATCGAACGGTTGCAGGATAAAATCCAGACCATACAGAACGACCACAGCCGTGAGCTGATGCAACTGGAGGCCAAACACCGGTCCGAACTGAACCGCAAGGAAACGGAACATGTACAGGAAACTACGAGACTCAAGAACCGGATTGCATGGCAAAGCCATATTATCGGCTGCCTCAGTTTCCTGCTGCTAAAAACAAGCGACATCTTCCGCAAGGCGGTACACAGTATCATCCGTTTTGCCCGTGATTATTACAAGTCCCGTTTTGACACGGAACAGGTATATGACATCAAGAACGCCCTTAACCTGTTCGGGGATGACAGACAATCACATCAGGCGGCAGGGGATTTCCTGTACTTCACTGCCAGGCAAAAGGGTGAATTTGACAACCGGGAGCAAATCAAAGCCAGACGGGAAGTTGACAATGTGGTGGAAGGGAATTATGACCAGCAGCAGAAAAGAGGTTTTTCGATGAAAAGATAATACCTTTATCTTATAATCCTCGCTTCAGGAGTAACGATAGAAATCAGTGCAGGTTATTTGAATAGCAAATTAAATAATCCGCCACCGATATCAATACCCAATTTGTTGCCTTTATACTGAAAATACGGAGCTACTATCGGAAGCGTTTTCGTTTTATGCAACGGAAAATCGGTATGGCTTCTGACGCCGAAATCCATCCCCCAGTTGGGAATGATGTCATAGGAAACGAATCCCCCGTAATTCGAGGAACTGAAAGGAGAAGAAAGAATGAAGGAGTATGAGGCAAATGTGTTTAGACGAATTTTCTCGTTGACGGGATATGTCAACAGCCCGGACAATCCCAATAGCTGACTCTCGCGTCTGGGGACACTCCATTTTACGGTATATGCCTGCAAGTTAAATGACCAGCAACCGGGAGAATATACATATCCGATACCTGCATAGTTCATTGTTCCCAAGCCGATGAAGTTTTCCTGCCTGCCTATGCCGTAAAAATAGCCGGAAGGATAGCTTTTAATGATACCGGAGGTCGAATATTCCCCCTCATGCAAAGGCGATTTGTCGGTAGGGAATGTCGGATTATATGGGTTCTGCACGTCAAATGTTATCTGGGACGGGCAACTGCCGGAAGAAAGATCAACCGCTTTCCGTATATCCAAAGGCTTTGGGGTAATGCTTCTTTCGTTATGAGGCGAAGTATTTCCTTCCTGAACGGAAACCTTGACGGTGTCACGCGACACTTGAAATTCCTGACCGTAAGAAGCGGCTTTATTTAGAAAAAAGAAAATCACTATAAAACAAGTAAATACTTTCCTGCTCATAAAATGATAATTTTAATATTCGGGACGAACATTTGGCTATATCAGAGATTCGTCCCGAATGATTGGTGAATAATCCGGTTCAATAAGGATTACAATTGCACAGTCATTATTCCGCAGTTTTCTTCACCGGTACCGCGAGTCCACATATACAATTTCGCTCCATTTGGGAAAGGATTGCCCACGATCATAATGTCATGACCGCTTTTCACTTCTTTACCAAATTGTACAGGGCCGTTAGGCGTGTATTTCCAATAGTACGCAGTCGTATATTCCACCCAGCCCCATAAAACTTTTTTAGACGCATTTACACGGATAGCCTGTTGGTTTCCTCGCATACCAATCTGTGCGGTGAACTTTCTTTTCTTCGTTTTCACGTAAACCCTGTTTATACCATTTTCGATCGTTACACCCAGCGGGACAGGATAAAGTAAAGAAAGTTCTTTTTTATATCCGTCATAATTTTCAAACTCCTTCATGTTCTTTCTCTCACCGGCGATACATACGAACCCTTCGGGGGTCAATGTGATTGCCTTGCTTACATTCAACACCGGCATATATATCGACAAATCGGTGCTGTCCTTGTCGTTGAATATAAAATCAGTCTGGTAAGCAGTCTTAATGGATTCATATTCTTCCTTGCATGTGGCGTTTAATATCTGTCCCAAGGCTTCGCTGTGCATCCTGTACATGGAGGTGAAGCCTTTCTGTCCGGATTCCCATTGCAGAAGTTCCTCATCGGACAACGTGCCCAAGGAATCGAGCAAGGCATTGTATTCCTCCTCACTGGAAAAGGAAAGAATTTTTTCATGCAAACTTCTGGAGGCCGGGAAAGAATGGTTCTCCTCATTCATCGGATTGTTCACTATGTCATCAGAACTACATGATGATAAGACAGCCATTGCCAAAGCAAGACTAAAAAGCGTTTTTCTCATAATTGAAAAAATTTAATAATTGGTTATTATTTAAACATGGGCACATATAATGATATGCCGAACTCTTTGTTATTCTTTGTATTGGAGGCAAAAGCATTGTCATACAATGGCTTGAAACCATGCTTGTAGGAAGCGGACAATTTCATGCCGTTCTTAAACTCATAGCCTAAGGTGAGGACTATCGGAAAGTCGAAAACCCGCCCTTCCAAGTTTTCCTTCAATTTATCGGTTTTGAAATAACCGGTGGGTTCAATGCCAATACCGGCATACAGTCCGGAACAGATGCGGTAATTGATTGAGCCGTTCAAAGCAAGTCCCCATATCCATGCCTTGTCAGACCAGGGAACAACGTTGTTTCCATTCAAATCGAAGGACTCTGCTTTTCCCTGAACGGCTTTTCCCAATATGGAAGCATCAATCCAGAAACGGTTGGAAAGATCGAAGCCAAACTGGTAGCCCAAATTAAAGCCTACTCCGGGTGTCCATCGGGTTTCGGGGTAGGAAGAGTTGTTCGCCGTTCCCGTACTCATGTAAGCATATCCCGAATATTTTCCCAAATGTCCGTCCGTCACACCGATGATAATGCCGGATTTTTGTGCAAAGCATCCTATTCCTGCCAGCAAGAAAAGCATTGATAAAATTGTCTTTTTCATTTTTTTTATTATTATTTAGTTTTCCTGTAAATTGTCTATCCATTTCGTCTGGAACATCCTGCATCCTCCCACGACACCTATCCCGTTTATGACATTGGTGTAAGTAGAGCGTATGGGAGCCAGTTCAGAGTTTCCAAGCCCGTTGTTTTTCTGGTCGTTCAGTGATTTCAGATACCTGTAAAACTCTTCCGAAAGGCTGTACAGGCTGATTCTGTATTTCACTTGGCGTTTGATATGTTCGGTTCCGTCAGGGGTTATGAAGTCGTCTTCATAGTCTGCCTCGTAATTGGTATTCAGACGAACCGTGTAGCTTTTCCCTTTAATTTTCGTATCGTCCCAGTAATACAAATTCCGGTAGAACCCGTTTTCAATCATCAGGATATCGTCTAACCCGGAAGATGTATTCAGCAGAGGTTCGTCGTCCAAGTTCAACGCGAGGGTACTGCTTTCTTCCGAATACTTGCCATCGTTCCAGAACAGTTGTTTACGCTCCACCTTCAACGCATAATAGTCTTTTGTCTGCGCATTGTCTGTAAAGCCTATCCGAAACTGAAGCAGGTTCGGTTCACCGTCTTTGAGAGCCAATTTGATTGATGTCAAAGGGAATCGGGACGGGACAACCGTAGCGGATGAAACCGCTTTCATTCTTTCTGCCGCTGCGGTTATGTTGACCTTGTCGCCATCTTCATACGCCTTTACCGCGTAATAGCTTTGGGCGGGGACTCCCGGTATGGAATCGTCCGTCCATGCAAGGGGTACCGCTTCACCGTTTACGGACAGGTGGACGTCCGCTCCCTTCAGTCCCCGGACGAGCTCGCCTTTCTGACTGACGGGAAGGCTGCGTGAAAGGTGGACTACCGTTGTGTCGCCGCTTCCCGGATAGCTGTATAGCACCAGTTTGGGAGAAGCGCCCACATCGTCCAGTTCAAAATGATAGGTACAGGACGAAAGTAAGCCGATATACACGGGCAGTAATATATGATATAAATGTTTCATGCACTTAAAATTTGAGGGTATAACTAAACGAGGGTATAATCGGGAAAATGCCAAATCCCTTACCCCTGAAACCGCCGTCGGGCAGACGCTCTATCCGGGTATAAAACGCATTCATACGGCAATAGGCGTTATAAATGCTGACGTTCCAGATACGCTCGAATCCCCTTTTGGTAGTACGCCGGAAATTGACACCCAAATCGAGCCGATGATATGCCGGGAGCGTGATGTTGTTCGGTTTCTCGTAAACCAGTTCCGGTTCGCCTGAATCCGGTATGCCCGGAAAAGAGGGCCCGTTTACATACTGGTTCGGGACGGTGGCACGGTCGCCGCTACGGTAAACCCATGCGGCGTAGGCATCTATACGGTCATTGAACTTATGCCGGTAGGCGATGTTCAGTTTATGCCGGTTGTCGAACTTGCTGGAATACCAGCCGGGATAAAAATCAGTAAACTTTTGCAAGCTCCATGAAAGCGTATATCCTGCTTCGATGACATTGTAACGGTCTTTGTATGCCAATGACAATTCTACGCCGTAAGACTTTCCCTTGCCGGTCTTGACCAGATTGTCCCAGTTCTCGGCAGGAAGCATCAGGCTGTTGCCCCCGTCGTATTCCAGCAGTTGGCTTGTGGTACGGTAATATCCTTCCACGTTCAAACTGATATGCCAAGGCAACTCCGTATATATCCCGGCTGCCACTTGCCTTGAACGCATGGGACGAACTTTGCGTGTGGAAGGAACCCAACTGTCTGTCGGCAGGTTCAGATAGGTGTTTGACAGTTGGTGCGCAAATTGGCTCATTTCCGTATAGGACACTTTCATCGTGGCTTTTTCCGAGCATTGGTAACTCATGGCCAGTCTTGGCTCCAAGGAATGGTACATCTTTCCGTCTGTCTGATAAAGGGTGTAATGCAGTCCCGCGTTTAATTTCGTCCTGGAGGACAGCCGCATTTCATCTTCCACATAAAAAGCGACCTCGTTACCCTTATAGCTGCTTGCGTTTTCTGTCGATAAGGTATCCCTGTCCGTCTGGTTTCTGGAAGCCGTGCTTTGCGGATGATATATGTGATGCAGATAATTGCTGCCAAAGCGTATATGATGATTCGTGCCGGGACGGTAGTCGAACTCCATGCGGTATCCCATGTCGTCGATTGTGGAACGGTTGGACCGTTCCATTCCCGTCATGGAAGTTTGTTCCCCGTCGGAAAAGAAACGGCTGCCTTCCACATAATCATACATGGAGATATTGCGTGAATAGACACCGGTGAAACTGCCGGACAACTTCGGGACGATTTGACAGTTCCACGTCAAAGCCGTAGTCAGGTTGCCCCATTGAGCCTTGAAATCGGAGTCGTAATGTTCCCCGTCTTCGAACGTCTGCCGGGCTTTTGTCTTCAGCAGGTCATTTCCGGAATACACGCTAAGGGACAGTTTATTATTGTCCGAAAAACGGTGGGTGATTTTCCCGTTGATGTCGTGAAAGGCATAGCGCACGTTCTTTTTGTCATCGGGATTGGAACGGTTGAGCAGGAAGAATGCCGGAGCTGTGAAAAGATCTGCCCAACTTCTTCGCATGGCTATGTTGAACGAGGTCTTGTCTTTTATGATCGGGCCTTCAAACTGGACTCTGCCATCGAGCAGCCCCAAGGAGAAAGTCCCGTGAAACTCCTTCATGTTCCCCTCTTTGGTGCGTACATCCACTACGGAAGAAAGTCTGCCGCCGTAACGTGCCGGGAAACCGCTTTTATAGAAATCCACGTTTTTGATAATATCCGTATTGAAAGCGGAGAACAGCCCGCCCAAATGGTTGATCTGGTAAAGCGGTGTTCCGTCCAGCAGAAAAAGGTTCTCATCGTTCTTGCCTCCGTGTACATACATGCCGGAAAGCAGCTCCGTTCCGGAAGCCACACCGGGAATATTCTGGAGGGTCTTTACCAAGTCCGGTGAACTAAGCAGCGAAAACTCCGTATTCAACTGTTCCGAGGTCAGCGACACTTTGCCGGTCTGTGTCGTGCGGAGGGAAGCGTTCAAGTCTGCAACCACTACTACTTCTTTCAGCGAAGTATTGCTTTCTTTCAGGTAGATGACACCGTTGTAATTGGATGTCAAATCCACCTCCTTCACCACATCCTGATAACCTATATAAGAGAAACGAAGTTTGTGTTTCCCCTCCGGCAGCGTAATGCTGAAAAATCCCTGTTCGTTACTCAGTGTTCCCGTTTGGGTATTCAAATCGAAAATGGTCACGTTGATCAGCGTTTCTCCGTTATCCTCGCATATGTGGCCGGAAAAAGTATAGTTGTTCTGGCGGAACAGCAGGACATATTCTCCCTGAATCTCCCATCGGATGCCGGTTCCGCTGAAAATCCTTTTTAGGTTCTCAGGCAAGGAACTGCTCCGCTGGAAGATACCTTTGGGCTTTATATTTGCCAAGGAAGAATCGTATACGAAATGAACAGAATACATTTTTTGCATGGCATCTATGGCTTTTTTCATTTCGGTTGAATCCTGTTGGGCTTTAGCACCCAGAGAGACACACAATATAATCGCAATGATTGTTAACTTCATTGTTTTACTTTTTCTATCTTTACATTCAACACTTTCTCTATAAACCTGATTATTTCATCAAGGCTTTTGTTCTTGAAGCTGGCCGTCAGGCGTTTATTCTCATTGCTTGCGGATAGTTTGACTTTATAATATCGGGACAATTCCTCAAGTACCTTTGGAAGTGGGGCGTTGTCGAAAATAAAGCTGCCCGCTTTCCGTTCTTTGATTACCTGTACGTCCGGTTGTTCTTCCGTCACTTGCGCTGCCATGCCTCCGGTCAGTATCACAACGTCCGGTTGCCCGATTGCTGAGAACTGCACCTTTCCCGATGTGACTTGCACGATAGCTGTGTCTGCACGGCTCTCATCGACGGTAAAGACAGTACCCAATACCCTGACTTGGGACAGTTTCCCTTCTACCGTAAACGGGTGGGCATTGTCATGCTTGACAGAAAACGCGACTTTTCCTTCCATGTGAACTTTGCGGCTGGATTTCCGGTAATCTTTTGCGTGGAAACGGACGGAAGAATGCGGGAACAGGGTTATGGAGGAACTGTCCGGAAGCATATAATCCACGGGGTGCGAGTAAGCCGTTACCTCCTTCCATGCTCCGTTTTCCCGGAAGCGGGGATAAATAAGGACTGCGACCAGAATGGCTGCCGCCATACCGGGAAGTATCCACCACAAGCGGAAGGATTTCCGTTCCTGTTCCGTTATCTGGTATTTCTCTTTGAAAGCCTTCAATGCTTTTTGCGTATCCAACTTGTTCTTCTGATAGTGGCGCAAGACAAAATGAAGGCATTTTTCATCCGTGGTTCTCATACTCTTTTATTTTGGTTTTCGTATTAATGACTGGGATTACAGACAAATTCACTATGCGGAATTTGTGAATATTAGTTAAATAAGAATGCGTAAACTTTCTGTGTCCCTTCCCGTATCAGTCGGAGCGCCTTGCTGATGTGGTTATCCACCGTATTTACGGAAATCTGAAACTTGGCGGCTATCTCCCTGTATTTCATGCCGTCGCGTTTGTTCAGCAGGAATATCTCCCGGCAGCGTTCGGGCAAGGCATCAATGGCAGTCCACATCCGCGCTTCCCTGACCGAACGTTCCTCCGCTTCCTCATCGCTCAACGTATCTTCAAAATCAGAAGGGGAAAGATTCGGATCATAAATCTCCTCCTTCTTCAGATAGTCCAGGCTGCGGTTGCGGGCAGTCGTATAAAGGTAGGCTTTGACATTTTCTATCTCGGCTCCACTGATACTTAATTTCTCCCACAAGGCAGAAAAACTATCTTGTACGATGTCTTCTGCAATATCCGTATCATGGACATAGTGCAGCACGTACAAGCATAACGAACGATAATGGTATTTAAATGTTTCGTCTATGTCTATTGTAAATTTATTCATACAAATAGGCTTATTATTCTGTGTGTCTACATAAAAGGACACAAAATAAGGCAAAATTCACTATTTCATATTGTTAAAGAAATATAACGTACCCCTTTCCCATATACACATGGTGGAAAACATCACGGGGTTTCCGCACTTTCCTTTCCGTTTTTCCACATTCTTTCTTTTTTTCCGTCCTATATCTATCGGAAAATAAAAAATACGTTTATGGAAGAAAAAGAAGTTGCGCAAGGTTTATTTGATGGTGGAGTTCGGAAAACCTTTTGCGGTAAAAAGGAGATGTATGTAGCCCTCATGGCAGAACCAACTTTTTCGCAGTTCTCCAAGTTCATGCCCGTATCCAAGAAAGACGAGGTATCGGCTATGAGAACGCTTATCAAGGACTGCTTCATCGAAGGTGACCACGAACTGGTAAATAATAATTTCCGGTTCCTCTTCGGCTTGATGGGACAACTCACCGACTTATTATCACCCGCTAGAGCACGCTCATAAATTAATAGAATGTTGGGCGGTACGTGACGACCAGCAACATCCGGCAACAGATGATTTACGCGCGTCACTACTTTCCCGGCGTCAACCAACATAAGGTGACGGACGAGGAGCCCGAACAACTTTCGGAAGAAGTACTCTGACTGTACGAACAGGTGATAATAAGTCAAATAAGCTAAGAAATAATAAAAATGTTAAATCTTCATCCTTTAGAATGTACAATTAAAGACAACGACCATATTCCTGACTTATTGCTTATAAAATATTGAGGAATAATTAGTTGTAAATACTCTGGATGTAGTAGTTTGACATCTATTGATATTCCTAATAATGTAACTACAATTGGAGCACTAGCTTTTGCAGGTTGTGTAAATCTTACTTCAATAACAATACCAAGTAAAGTCACAAAATTCGGAGCTTATTATATAGCAGCTGAGATTGCAGAAAGTAAATGTTTTTATGGATGCAAAGCATTAAAAGAAGTGCATATAAAAAATCCAAATCCACCTGCTATTTTAGAAGATACCTTTTCAGTATATGCTGATGCTACTTTATATGTTCCAATAGGTAGTAAGGAAGCATATCAAAATCACTCTATATGGGGAAAGTTCGGAACTATTATTGAAGAATAAATAAAATAGAAAGACAGCATTTGAAGCAATTCATTTGCTGTTTTTTTATTATCATTGCAAATAAAAAGCAATGGTAAAGCCAATAGAAAATTTCTCATTCCAATATAACGAGGAAGAATATAGCCTTCTTGATTATATCTATCCAGTGGCGCAAGAGTATGCACCAGATTTTGACTATAATGAAGATACAGGTGAATCCTACATGGCAGTTTCGCAAGCTCCGGATATTTTTAAAGGAAGGTATAATACACGTAAATTACGGCATAAATTCACAGTAGAGGAATATATGCAGGATAAAGAACTGCAAGGCTATCTGCAAGCATTGGAATTGGATAGTGGGAAGTTCTGGTATCTGTTGCTCTTTTGCTATGACTATAGTTGGGGGATTTGCATGAAAGGGATTGAAATAAACAAATTTCCTGTTGAGCACATAAGAGACTTTGTAGACACAATCTATAGCAATTATGCAGGCAGTGGCATGCTTGGGGCTATTTTCAATGAGCCAATAAGCCTAACTTTGAAGATAGGCAGGAAAAATATCGTGATTGATAACAATAATGCCATAGCCTATATTGCCAAATTCTGTGACGACGGATTGGAAAATAACGATTTGACTGATTTATCCAGCGGGCACTTCGTGGATTTAACCCGTCAAAGTTCTGATTCCGTTTCCGTATTGGCTTACTATTTTTCTAAGATGATAATTTCCGCCTTTGACCACCAAGAACATTTGAAAGATAAAAGAAAGAAAGGGGCAAACCTTTCGGATAAGGAGAAAATGGTTATCTCCCATTCCCTGTATCTTACTGGCATTATAAACAATGAAAGCGTGAGGGAAAGCGATGAATATCTAAAGGCTATCTTAAAGAGATATAAGAATACAGAGATAAAGAAGCTTAACTCATTCTATCTTAAGGAATAACTTTCCACATTAGGAACAATCCTGTTTGTCTGTTTTTATCGGATTTTAGTCCATAAACAGATAAACAGGATTTTTTCTTGTCTGGTTTTCTGATTCTACGACATGGAAAACATTGATTGATAGATGTTTCTTGTAGGGGAACAGTATTTGTGCGTTTTTTTGTTCCTGTTAGCTCTCCGATTAAAGGGTAATCTTTGCAGTATAAAATAAATCGGTGAGCCAGATACCCAAATAAGTCCGCAGGGCAGCGGCAAAATTGTATGAAAAGATTTGAAATTGTTACATTAACTTCGTTAGTAAATGAAGGAAAGAAGATTGCACGTTTAAGTGGTAATCGTGATTTGAATGAAAAGATTGTGAAGGCTAAGATGAAGTCACTGGAACAATACGGACAGTTAATACCTGCCGTAGTGGTAGACGCTACTGATGCTATCAATCAAGGAATGGAAGTTATTGACTTTACTACAAGTGATGTTATAGGAAAGGAAGAAGCTATGAATTATTTGGTGTTAGTTGACGCTAACCACCGCTATGAAGCACATTGCAGACTTTTAAAAGAGAATGAAAAATTGGACGAACCGAAATACTTGGGTGAGTTCTATTTGATGTACGCTTTGAATGCAGAATTGGAAATAGCTAAGATGTTATCAGAAATCAATATCTCTACCAATTCGTGAAAGGGTGGAGATTATGCAAAAGGAGCAAAAATGAGTAATCTGCAAAAGGAACTGCCTTTGTTGGATGCTATAAATGATTTAGTAAATGAAGGATATAATTTGTCCGTAGCATCGAAGTGGCTGACCTTTACTGCAAATATTGATAAAAAGGTTATGAATTGCGCTATGGACAATATTATTCTCCCACAGTTAGAGAATACCGTAGGTTTGGAAAGAGGGCAAAGATTAATAGAAGCGGCAAAAGAACATTTCACAGAGAAAAACATAAAAAGTAGATATTTAATTGACTGGATAATATCCAAGTATAACACTACTGGCGATGATGAAAAACCCGATTTCACTGACAAAATGGAACGTTTCCTCAGAAGTATCAGCAAAGAGGATGCAGACTATATCAAAAAAGCTAAGGGTAAAACAGGCGGAGATACAAAGGAAAATATTATCAATCAGAAATTGACTGAATTATGGGGTAATTTTGAAGGATAACCCTTTGAGAAAAAGCCAGTGGGTATTACCTGCTAGCTTCCCTAACAAGAGTAATAACTATTAAATGATATATATTATGATTAAAGAGAGTAAAGGCAATATGTATGAGTTCGTGACACACACATGGAATCCTATTAAGGGTAAATGTTTTCATGGTTGCACCTATTGTTATATGAAAAAGATGTGTACCTGTTTGAAAGCTCCCAGACTGGATGCGGCTGAATTAACCAGCTATCTTGAATGCTCGAACTTTATTTTTGTAGGAAGCAGTATTGATATGTGGGCAAAAGACATACCAAACCATTGGATAAAAATCGTTTTGGACTATTGTGATAAGTCTGCCAACAAATATCTGTTTCAGAGTAAGAACCCTTCCAGAATATTGGATTTTATAACTCACCCAGTATTTCACCATTCAGTGGTTTGTACGACCATAGAAACCAACAGGTCTTATCCAGATGTGATGTACAACTCACCAGAGATAGAGGAAAGGGTACGGGCAATGGAAAAGATTGCGGATTCGGGTATAGATACCTATGTTACGGCAGAACCGTTGATGCAGTTTGATTTGGATGAAATGGTAGAGTACATAAGGCGATGTAATCCGAAGCTGGTCAATATAGGACGGAATACCAACAGAAAAGTAGAGTTACCAGAACCAACAGCAGATGAAGTGAAAGCACTTGTGAAGGAACTGGAAAAATTCACAAAGGTGGAGATAAAGAAAAACGCGAAAATATGGTTTAAGTGAGAAGATATAACCTCTTTTATATTTTAAGTTCTGCTATATTATCTTTTGGCTATGCTACTTTTTCCTCATGCATTTGGCAGCAAGTTGCTATATTCCAATTATATCGGGTTATAAATAGTCCCATAAACATATATTTGGCAACTGTAATGAGCCCCTTTCCTTCTTTTATCAGTTTAGCACACATTTTTTTGATATTAAA
>NZ_JACOOD010000042.1:0-38441 GCF_014287405.1 Bacteroides sp. NSJ-48
TTGTGGAAAAAGAACGGTTTGGTTGGGAATGTAAGGACGAAAATGTAACTTTGCCATAACGAAAAACTTTATGCCTAAAGATACGAAAACTTTGGGTAATAACAAAGCCCGGGCTTGAGAAAGTCTGGGCTTTGCGCATAAAAAAAGGCTGTGTCAGCATTTTGACACAACCTCCTCCATATATACTAAATAAGATTTGTACTCAGCATTTAATATTCAATTCATCCAATATCTTCCGCATTGCTTCAAAAGTCGTGATTCTGGTAGGCACTAATGGTAGGCGAAGTTTGTTCTCAATCATTCCCATTGCATTCAACATGGCTTTTACTCCGGCTGGATTACCGTCTACAAAGAGTAATTTGAATAATTCTGCAAATTTGTGGTGGATGGTCAGCGCATTTGAGTAATCTCCTTGCAATGCCAGACGTACCATACGACTAAATTCACGCGGAAAGGCGTTTCCTATGACCGAGATGATACCAACGGCTCCTAAGGTAATCAGAGGGAAGGTAATGCCGTCATCGCCTGAAATAACGTCAAAATTGGCGGGTTTATTTTTTATGATGTCATCCATCTGGCTGATATCTCCCGATGCTTCTTTAATTGCTATTACATTCTTAAAGTCGCGTGCGATGCGCAAGGTTGTTTCGGCTTTCATATTTACTCCGGTACGTCCCGGTACATTATAAAGTACAATCGGAAGGTCGGTAGCCTCGGAAATCGCTTTATAATGCTGATAAATCCCTTCTTGGGAAGGCTTGTTATAATAAGGAACAACAGAAAGAATGGCATCCACTCCGGTAAAATCGTCATTCTTCAGAGTTTCTACTATAGCACGAGTGTTATTTCCACCTACTCCAAGCAGAATAGGTATTTTCCCATTCACGCGCTCGATAACCATTTTCTTGATTTTCTTTTTTTCTTCTTCAGCCAGCGTCGGAGTTTCTGCTGTAGTGCCAAGTACGCATAAAAAATCAGTGTTGTTTTGGAGCTGATAGTCTACTAAACGCATCAATGCATCATAATCAACGCTTTCATCCTCTTTAAATGGAGTAATCAGCGCTACCCCCATTCCTTTCAATCTAGTCTGTATCATGAGTATTATAAAGTAATCTCTAATTAAACGACTCGCAAAAGTACGATTTTTTTCAATTTACCATACAAATATAAGCCATAAAAAAGCTTTTTGTAGAAATTTGTTAGGATATGAGTGTCAGAAACTCATCTTCGCTCATGAGCTTTATCCCTAATTTATGAGCTTTTTCCAATTTGGCGGGTCCCATATTCTCGCCCGCCAGAATAAAACTGGTTTTGGCAGAGATACTGCCTACATTTTTTCCACCATTTTTTTCTATCAGCTCTTTGTATTCATCTCGTGAATGATGTGTGAAAACACCGCTTATGACAATGGATTGTCCTGCCAACTTATCCGTATATCCGCTTAAATCTTCTTCTCTGCGATAGAGCTGTAATCCGGTGGATTTCAAACGTTCTATCAACTCGCGGTTCAATGGATTTGCGAAATACGTCAGAATGCTTTGTGCTATTTTTTCCCCGATTTCATCGATGTTTATCAGTTTTTCGAGGTTGGCATTTTCCAGCTCGTCTATGTCATTAAAAGACTTGGCTATTTTCTTGGCTACAGTTTCGCCTACAAAACGGATGCCTAAAGCGAAGAGCACTCTTTCAAATGGAACCTCTTTGCTCGCTTCGATTCCTTTGATGATATTCTCCGCTGATTTTTCACCCATACGGTCCAGGTTCTTAATATCATCTGCTGTGAGCTGATATAAATCTGCCGTATTTTTGATTAGTCCCAAACGGTAGAACATATCTACGGTTTCCGGGCCTAAGCCATCTATATTCATTGCCTTACGGCTAATGAAATGCTCTATCTTACCTTTAATTTGAGGTGGGCAGGATGTTTCGTTAGGACAATAATGGGCTGCTTCCCCTTCGTATCGTATCAGTTTACTGCCACATTCGGGACAGTGAGTGATAAATTTCACTTTTTCACCGATAAGCATGCTGCGGGCGTCTTTGTCTACTCCCGTAATTTTAGGAATGATTTCTCCACCTTTCTCTACATAAACCATGTCTCCGATATGTAAATCCAGCCCTTCAATAATATCGGCATTGTGCAGAGAAGCCCTCTTCACGATAGTGCCGGACAGTTGTACCGGATCTAAATTGGCAACAGGAGTTACGGCTCCGGTGCGTCCTACTTGATAAGTGACCTTGTTTAAACGAGTCAAGGCGCGTTCTGCCTGAAACTTATATGCTATAGCCCATCGGGGAGATTTTGCGGTAAAACCGAGGTTTTTCTGCTGGCGCATACTGTTGACTTTTAAAACAATACCGTCTGTTGCTACCGGCAAGTTCTTTCGTTCCGTGTCCCAATATCTGATATATTCAAATACTTCTTCCAGGCTATGAGCCTTTTTCATGTGTTCCGAGGTTTTAAATCCCCAGCCGGCTGCTGCTTGTAAATTTTCATAATGTCCGTCACAGGGCAATTCTTCTCCTAACAGATAATACAAATAGGCATCAAGCTTGCGTGAGGCTACAATAGCGGAATTTTGCAACTTTAAAGTACCGGAAGCTGCATTGCGCGGATTGGCGAAAAGCGGTTCTTCACGCGCTTCTTTTTCCCGGTTCAGTTCTTCAAACACTTCCCAGGGCATTAATATTTCTCCTCTGATTTCAAACAACTCAGGATAGCTGCCGTGGAGCACTAATGGTATCGTGCGGATCGTTTTTACATTGTCCGTTACATCATCACCTTTTTCACCGTCACCACGGGTTACGGCACGTACCAATTTGCCGTTTTCGTAGGTTAGTGAAATGGATGTGCCGTCGTATTTCAATTCACAGCATATTTCAAAGTCTTCGTTCAGAGCCTTCTTCACCCGGTCATAAAAGTCTGTCACTTCACTTTCCGAATAGGTGTTTCCCAATGAGAGCATGGGATATTTATGGGCTACCTGTGTGAAGTTTTTATTCAAATCGCTTCCTACGCGCATGGTAGGCGAATTGTCGTCCTGGTATTCGGGATGTTCCTTTTCAAGATCTTGTAATTCGCGCATCCTGTCATCGAACTCTTTGTCTGATATTTCGGGAGCGTTCAATACATAATAATTGTAGTTGTGCCGATGTAAGTCGGCGCGTAGCTGGTCTATCTTTTCTTTTACTGTCATAACGATTTTGGAGTTTGGACACAAAAATACGGGTTTCTCCCGAATATTTTTTGCTTTTACTCTTAACTTACACTATTTTTGCGGAAAAAATAAAATATATGCGTATTGATATCATTACTGTTCTGCCGGAAATGATTGAAGGCTTCTTCAATTGCTCTATAATGAAACGTGCTCAAAATAAAGGGCTTGCAGAAATACATATTCATAACCTTCGTGATTATACTGAAGATAAATACCGTCGGGTGGATGATTATCCTTTTGGTGGTTTTGCCGGAATGGTTATGAAGATAGAACCTATAGAGCGCTGCATTAATGCTTTGAAAGCCGAACGGGAGTATGATGAGGTCATTTTCACAACTCCGGATGGTGAACAGTTTAACCAGCCTATGGCTAATACGCTGTCTCTCGCTAAAAATCTTATAATTCTTTGCGGGCATTTTAAGGGAATTGATTACCGTATCCGCGAACATCTCATAACGAAGGAAATCAGTATCGGAGACTATGTATTGACTGGTGGCGAACTGGCGGCGGCCGTTATGGCTGATGCTATTGTACGTATTATTCCCGGAGTTATCTCTGACGAGCAATCGGCCCTTTCCGATTCTTTTCAGGATAATCTGTTAGCTGCTCCCGTTTATACGCGCCCGGCTGATTACAAAGGATGGAAAGTTCCGGAAATTTTACTATCCGGTCATGAGGCTAAAATTAAGGAATGGGAGCTGCAACAGTCATTGGAAAGAACTCGGAAATTACGTCCGGATTTGTTAGGTGAGTAATCTGTAAGATGTAAATAAAAATAAAAAGGGCATTCAGTTTGAATGTCCTTTTTTATGAAAATAGTTTGCGAATGGCTATGCTTTGTTATTCGTCATACCTCAAGTGCACCGATTATTTCTTTAACTGACTTATATCCGTGTCTGTTCAGATAGTCATCAATACCTTCTGCGACCTTCACGGTGATTGCCGGATTAATAAAGTTTGCAGTACCGATTTGAATGGCAGAGGCACCTGCGAGCATAAATTCCACAGCATCTTTCCAATTCATGATGCCCCCTAAACCTATGACCGGTATTTTTACTGCCTTAGCAACCTGCCATACCATACGGAGTGCAATAGGTTTCACTGCTGCTCCGGACATGCCGCCTGTTACCGTGGAAAGGATGGGACGTCTGCGTTCTGCATCTACAGCCATTCCTAACAAGGTATTGATGAGTGATACGCTGTCTGCACCGCCATTTTCAGCAGCACGTGCTATTTCTGTGATGTCTGTAACATTGGGTGACAGTTTTACGATAAGTGTCTTTTTGTAAACTGAGCGTACGGCTTTTACCACTTCCTCCGCTCCTTTGGCTGTGACGCCAAATGCCATTCCACCTTGCTTTACATTAGGGCAGGATATGTTTAATTCTATGGCAGGAATATTTACAAGTTCATTAATGATTGCAGCCGTTTCCATATAATCTTCGATAGCAGAGCCTGAAACATTCACAATCATATTGGTTTTTATATCCTTGATACGCGGATAGATATGTTCAACAAAGTAATGTACACCCTTATTTTGCAGTCCCACAGCGTTTAACATACCTGATGGAGTCTCTGCCATACGCGGATACGGATTACCTTCACGTTTGTGAAGAGTAGTTCCCTTTACAATTATACCACCTATTCGCGATATATCGATGAAATCGGCGAATTCTTCACCATATCCAAAAGTTCCGGATGCTGTCATCACCGGATTTTTCATTTGCAATTCACCAATGTTTACACTTAAATCTGCCATAATAGTTTGTTTATATTAAAAACCGGACCTTCTTTACATACGCATAAATGACCTTCTGTGGTATTTTCCACACAACATAAGCAAGCGCCTATGCCGCATGCCATCATGTTTTCTAAAGACACTTCACAATTAGTGCCTTTACTTTTGGCATATTTGGCTACAGCCATCATCATTGGTTTAGGACCGCAGGTATATATTTGTTCGAAGTTCACCTTGCTCAATATAGAATGTTGGGTGACATATCCTTTTTCGCCATGACTGCCGTCTTCCGTGGTGGTATATACATCTCCATAGGCAGCAAAATCTTCTAATTGCAACAAGTCTTTATCGCTTCTGGCACCTAATACGAAGGTGGGTTTGCTTCCGTTTTTCGCCAATTGCTCGCCTAAATACAACATCGGTGCTGTACCTACGCCGCCACCTACTAATAAGAGCTTATCCGAGGGCTTTTCAGGCATTGTGAAGCTGTTTCCTAATGGAAGTACCACATTGATTATATCTCCTTGTTTTGCCGCTCCTAATCGCTTGGTTCCATCTCCTACAAGTTGGATTAGAAACCACACCTCATTCCGTTGTTTGTCTACATAATTAATAGAGATAGGGCGTCGCAGGAAAGTAGTGGGTGAACCGTCTACGCGAATTTCGGCAAATTGTCCCGGAAGCATTTCCGGGAGCAGGGACGGGGAAGTCAATTTCAGCAGCGCATAATTGGCATGCAGTCGGACGTTCTCGGTCACTGTCAGGTCTAAAATATATTTTTTCATATTATCTATAAAGAAGAATTATCTTTTGGCTGCAAAGATACGGGAATTTGTGCAAATAGCCGTAGTTGCCTCTTAATTTTCCGGTTTGAATGTTTCATAAGTATTATCATCAAAGAAAATTCTTATTTCTGTTATTTTTTTAGGCGGTCTTTCTTTATAGATAATTTCTTGTTTTACAACCTCTTTAGGCGTATTTACTGGAGCTTCTAACGCGATTTCCTTGCGATTTTCCGGAGTGCTTGGCTCGTTGGACGGATTTTCCGGATTGTCAGCAAATAAAGGATAGTCGAATCCGTTGTTTTCAACGGATGGAGAATTATTGCTCATGTTTCCTTTTCCTGTTAGCAGCCATTCAAGGTTGATGTCATTATACCGCTTGTGAAGTTTCAGAATGACTTCTGTACTTGGATTATTACGGGAGGCTAATATATGGGAAATAGTGGCTTGAGCTACTTCTATACTTTCGGCAAATGCTCCAGCAGTTAACTGCTCCCTGTCCATTATCATCTTAAATCTATCCTTTATACTCATGGCGTAGATATTATTACAATTGTATAAGTCTTTAAATCCGATTACAAAAGTAAATAATAGGATTTACAAAAGCAAATCACGAGTGTAATATTTTAAAATTTACAATCGTACTCGGCAAATTTACTTATGTCAAGCTTATATTTGTAAAGAGGTTATTTTTCATGAAAAACATCTCTAATATTAGCTTTAATAAAATACATTATTATGCTGATTTACAGTTTAATATATTGTATTATAATAGGAGTATTACAGAAATTACAAATGTTTTGACGTCTATTTCTTATATTTATAATTTAAAAGTCTAATAAATAGTTGTATATATCAGATTTATAATGATATATACTATAATTAATATGTTGTTAACTGCTCACGGGATAAAGATGTGATAATGTATATAATAGACGTAAACGCCCCTATTTACAAAAGTATTAATCATCTATTATGTATACATGTAATATATTTAGCTTTGTAATATATACATTTGTGAATGCCGTGCATTACATTGGTAATGCTTCATAGTTGTATAGTACAACTATTCCTCTATCCGGTTTATAAATCCTGGTAAAGTAATACTCGATTCTAAAAGAAAATAGGTGACAAAATTGGGAAGCAACTCTATGTTATCAGTTTTATGAAGGTCAACAATAAATTCTTTGCTTTATTTCAATATAAATACCCGAATGATTGAAAAGAAACGATTCTCAGAGGCTTATTTTGAATGTATTATACTGTATTATAGTATATTATGTGCATATTTAATTGCCGGATAAATCATGAAAATAGAAAAAAAGGGGGAAAATCCCCCTAAATATGATAAAATGACACATAAATGAATCATTTTCGTATTTTCTTCTTTTATTAAAAAGATATGGAATGAGAAAATCAATGCAGGATTTTAAAGACCAATTCCCGTAAAAGGTCGCTATCGTTTAAGGAAGGGTTTCCTACTCCTTTAGACTTGGCATCTGTATATCGTATCTCTCCGATGATCTGCATGGTTTTTATTCCATTGTACATCCTCATGGCATTTAGATATTCGCGGGACTGCCACGGGCTCTTCAGACCTAAGAATGCTGCGATGCCTTGCTCCGATTTTTCGGGGGCATAATAGGCCAGCATCAGATTGGAAAAGAATCCGAAAAGTAAAGATAAAGTCATTTGAATCGGATTGATTTTCGGATTTTCTTCAAAATATTTTATTATTCTGTTAGCCTTTAGAACATCCTTTTCCACGATGGCGCTGCGGAGTTCAAAGTTATTATAATCCTTGCTGATTCCTATGTTGCCTTCTATCTGTTCGGGGGTGACACGTGTCTGACCTTTTGGAAGTGTAATAATCAGTTTTTCCAGTTCTCCGGTAAGGCGGCTGAGGTCTGTCCCTACGAAGTCGGCAAGCATGGAAGTGGCTTTCGGTTCAAGGTCTATTCCTTTACGTTTCATATAGGATGTGATAAATGCCGGCAGTTGGGACTCTTTCACTTTCCTGGACTCAAACAGTATGCCCGACTTCTCTATTTCAGCTGCGAGTTTTTTCCTTTTATCCAATACGCCATGTTTGTGGCATATTACCAATATTGTAGATAGCAAGGGTTTTTGAAGGTAGTAGGAAAGCTCTTCTATATTGCGTATGTTCTGTGCTTCCTTCACTACTACCACTTGGTGCTCGGACATCATGGGATAGCGTTTGGCTGCATTGATAATTGTAGCCACGTCCACATCTGCGCCATATACAACGGTGAGGTTGAATTCTTTTTCGGTTTCATTCAGTACGTTGTCCGTTATATAATCCGAGATGAGGTCGATGTAATACGGTTCTTCGCCCATCAGGTAATAGATGGGACGATATTGCCCGGCTTTCAGTTCCCTTAAGATATCATCACACGTAATTTCTTGCTTGGCCATATTTCTTGGTTTTACCAGTCGAATTTCAGATGTTTTACGGTTTTCTTCGCATCAATAATCATGCGCAGAGATGCAATGCCGATTTCAACATGTTCCTTTACATAGTTTTGGGTTACTATGTTATCGCTTTTATCGGTTTTGACGCCTTCCGGAATCATCGGTTGGTCGGACACCAGCAACAAAGCTCCGGTGGGGATATGATTGGCAAAGCCGCAACTGAACAAGGTTGCCGTTTCCATATCGACTGCCATGGCACGGGTTTTTTTGAGATACTCCTTAAAGTCCTCATCGTGTTCCCAAATACGGCGGTTGGTGGTATATACAGTACCGGTCCAGTAATCGCGGGCATGGTCGCGAATGGCGGAAGAAACGGCACGTTGCAGCATAAAAGCCGGCAGTGAAGGAACTTCCGGCGGGAAGTAGTCGTTTGAAGTACCCTCACCGCGGATAGCGGCGATTGGAAGGATAAGATCCCCTATCCTGTTTTTCTTGTCGATGCCTCCACACTTGCCCAAAAACAGGCATGCTTTGGGCTGAATGGCACTTAATAAGTCCATGATGATGGCGGCGTTGGGGCTTCCCATTCCGAAGTTTACGATCGTTATTCCTTCCGCACTGGCCGAAATCATATTAGCGTCCCTGCCTAGTATGGGAACATTGAATTTTTCGGCAAAAATTTCGACATACTTGTTGAAGTTGGTCAACAGAATATACTCTTCAAAATCCTCCAGGTTACGTTTTGTGTAACGGGGCAGCCAATTAGCTACGATTTCTTCTTTTGTTTTCATAAGATTTCATTAAATTTGTTCCGTAAAACCGTTAGGGAACGATTATTTAACTCACAAAAATACAATAAAAAAGTAAAAACAAGAAATTAAAATAGAATGTTCTCACTGAACCTGCCGGCGTTTGAAGCCAAGATTATTACAAGGGATGGAAAAAGAAGTATTTTTGATGTTATTCGCCGCCGATATGTTGCCTTGACCCCGGAAGAATGGGTGCGGCAGCATTTCGTACATTTTCTCATGACGCATAAGGGCTATCCGCAGGCACTGATGGCAAACGAGGTGCAGGTGCAGTTGAACGGTACTAAAAAGCGCTGCGATACAGTTCTTTACAGGCGTGACCTTACGGCACGCATGATTGTGGAATATAAGGCTCCCGAGGTGGAAATCACTCAGAAGGTCTTCGACCAGATTACCCGTTACAACATGGTGTTGAAAGTGGATTATCTGATAGTAAGTAACGGTATCCGGCATTATTGCTGCCGTATGGATTACGAACAGAACAGTTATACTTTTTTACAAGATATTCCAGACTACGCAAGCCTCTGATTTTACCGGCTGAATGAACCGTAATGAATCAGGGAATGAGAGGCAATGAGTTAGGGAGTGAATGCCTTTCACTCCCTAACTCATTACATCCCCTTTCAGAACACCTTCCTGAGGGGATTGAAAAGAACGGCAACCATGTTAAACACGATAGCAAAAAAGATGCACTTCTCCCACTCTTTCCTACTTCATTTCGTCGTATACCATCCGGGAAATGTGTGCGATGATGGCGGCATTCTCTTCGTCCGTTTCACTTGAGTCCGTTACGAAGACAGCGATATAATACTTCTTGCCACCGGGCATGATTACTATTCCGGCATCATTATCTGCCGTCTTCACGCCTTTCGAATTACGGTCAGAAGAACCGGTTTTATGCCCCACAACCGTATTGGAAGGCAATAAGCCTTTTAGTTTGTTGCTTCCTGTGGTTGTTTCTGTCATAGTTTTCCAAAGGAAATCCCGGTACACGGGGGCGAATAAATCTTTCTCATCGGCCATTTTCAGTAACCGTACCATTTCAGAGGGGGTGCTCCAATTGGAGTATGCCTTTGGGGGATTCCGGTGCATGGAGTCTTCCGTTTCGGACAAGTTGAAATCATTGATGCCCAATTTCCTGATGTACTGATGAATATGCCCTATTTCACCGGCATATTCTATGAGGATGTCGCAGGCATTGTTATCGCTTAGTGAGATGCTGTATTGTAAAAGCTCTCCCAATGATATATCCAGATCTTGACCGGAATGCTTTTGCCGCAGCGGACTGTAGGTATTTGGCTGTAATTGGGAAGCTTTTACATGAACAATATGTTTCAATGGGATTTCCTCTCTGTTCATTTTATCCAATACGGCCAGGGCTACATGGAATTTGAATACGCTCAGAAGCGGATAGTGCATCTCGTTGTTGTGCAGTATGGTTTCGTCTTTGTCTGTCAGTACGGCTACGCCGACCGTGGCTTTCTTCCCTTTAAGGAAACCGGCAATTTTGCCTTCCAATGCCTGCTGTTGTGCTTGTAGAACGATGTTTATGCTGAAACACAACACGCCTATCAAAGTATATCTAAGCTTCATATTATTAATTTCATACATTTGTTCGAGTCACAAATGTATGAAATTAATTTAAAGAGAAAAACTGCATTTCCTTATTTGCCCTTATTTTTTCCGAATTTTTCCTGCAGCTTTTGCATCAGCTCATAGAAGTTGGGAATATAGACCGTTGCCAGCAATGTATTCAGCGCCATACCGAATACCACTGCCGCTCCAAGGGCGACGCGGCTTCCCGCTCCCGCCCCTGTGGCGAACAGAAGCGGCATAACTCCCAATACAAACGCCAATGAGGTCATCAGAATGGGACGAAGCCGGATATGTCCTGCCTGGAACGCGGCGTCACGGATACTGTTGCCCTGTGCACGGAAGTCGCGTGCAAACTCCACAATCAGGATACCGTTTTTGGCGGATAGCGCCACTAACAGGATTATACCGATTTGCGTATAGATGCTGACCGGAGTTCCCATCACATAGCAACCCAGCATTGCGCCGAGTAATGCCACCGGAATTCCCATTACTGCTGCCACCGGACTTGTCCAGCTTTCATACTGTGCGGCAAGTACAAGGAAGGCTACTAACAACGCCATGATAAAAACTACGGTAGTGGTGGTTCCTGCCTGCGTTTCCTGGTAGGCAACGGAAGTCCATTCATAGCCGAATTCATTGCCGAGTTGGGTCTTTATCAAGTTTTCCGCCTGCTTGATGGCTTCTCCGGAACTGCTTCCCGGGGCTGCATTGCAGGTGACGGATGCGGTAGAGTACATATTATACCGGTTGATTTGATCCATACCCAGTTGCTCGTCTATCTGTGTGAAGGAAGAGAAAGGAACCATTTCTCCCGAAGCATTGGGTACGCCTAACTTGAGGACGTCGTCGATAATGCGTTGGGCACGGTCGCCGGCACCCAGTTTCACCTGATATATACGTCCGAACTGTACATAATCATTAACGTAGGCTTCTCCCATATAATATCCTAAAGCCGTGAAAACACTGTTCAACTGTATGCCCATCAATTGCACTTTGTCGCGGTCTATATTCAGGAAATATTGGGGGACATTGGCCTGATACTGGCTGCTGACGGATGCCAAAGCCGGATAATTGCGGTAATTTTCCATTAAAGTTTCCACGGCACGCTGCATTTCGGTGGCGCCGAGATTGTTACGGTCTTCCAATTGCAGTTGCAGTCCGCCGGTAGCGCCCAGCCCCGGAATGGCAGGCGGAACCATTGCAAAGACCTCAGCTTCCTGAATGCCATAGGCTTCCATGTTGAAACGATCGACAATGGCCGCTGCTGTGTGTTTTTTCCCCTTACGCTCATCCCAGTTTTTCAGGACTACGAAGTAGGTAGCGGCATTACTCTGCTCTCCGCCACCCATAACGGAAAAGCCGGATATGCCGATGTAATCCTTTACTTCGGGATAGGTGTCGAGCAGAGCGTTTATTTGTTTCCCCACCTCTTGCGTGCGCTCCAGGCTCGATGCGGGTGGAAGTTGCACAACAGCGAGGAAATATCCGTCGTCTTCTTCCGGTATGAAAGTAGAGGGCCACTTAACGAACAGCAACACAGCGATTATCGTAAATGCAGCGTATGAAATCACTGCGGCAAAAGGTCTTTGCAGCAGATAGCCTACTGTTTTGTCATACATTCCTTGTGTCTTGTCATACAGACGGTTGAAGCCTTTATACAGAGGGAATTTCGAGGGTTTGGTGGGCTGGAGCATCAATGCGCAGAGTGCGGGCGTCAGCGTCAGTGAGTTGATGCCGCTTAGCACGGTACTGGCAGCAATGGTCAAGGCAAACTGCTTGTACAATTGTCCCGAAATCCCGCTGACAAGCATGGTAGGGATAAATACGGCAAGCAACACCAGCACTACTCCCACAATGGGGCCTGTAATCTCTTCCATTGCCTCGGTTACGGCTTGCCGGGCGGTATACCGTCCCGTATCCAACAGACGTGTGGAGTTTTCCACGACCACAATGGCGTCGTCCACCACGATGGCAACCGCCAATATCAGCCCGAACAACGTTAAAGTATTGATAGAGAAACCGAATAATGACATGATTGCTAACGTACCGATCAGTGAAACGGGAATTGTGATACAAGGAATGATGACAGCCCGCCAATTCTGCAGAAAAAGGAAGATTACAAGCACTACCAATAGCGTTGTTTCAAAGAAAGTTACCATTACTTCATCGATGGATGCATGGATAACGTCTGTTGTATCGAGCGTTACATTATATTGTACACCTGCCGGAAAATTCTGCGATAATTCCTGCATCTTCGCTTTGACGCCCGTCGATACATCCAGTGAATTACTGCCCGGTTGCTGGTAGATGGCGATGGCAGCCGTAGGCTTTCCGTCCAGTTGGGAAACAACGCTGTAAGATGCCGATCCCAGGTCTATATGGGCTACGTCACGCAGACGGAGAATCCGCCCGCCGCTTTCCGTACGGAGGATAATGTTACCGAACTCTTCGGGTGAAGTGAGCCGCCCCTTTACAGTCAGGCTGTATTGATAGGCATTCTTGTTCTCATTTCCGATGGGTTGTCCTACGTTGCCGGCACTGACCTCTACATTCTGCGTCTGAATAGCTTGATACACATCAGCCGGTGAGAGATTGCGGATGCGCATGGCGGCAGGGTCGAGCCAGATACGCATGGAATAGTCCCCTGCCCCCATTACGTTGACTGCACCCACACCGGGCACGCGGGTCAGTTGGTCTACGAGGTTCAGTTTGGCATAGTTGCTGAGGTAAAGACCGTCGTAATCTTTGCTGTCAGACTTCATGGTCAGGAACATAACGATATTGCTGGACTGCTTCTGCACCGTAACCCCCTGCACTACTACGGGAGCAGGCAGCGATGACTGTGCTACGCTGACGCGGTTCTGTACCTGTACGGTGGCCATGTCGATATCTGTACCTACTGCAAAAGTGACAGTGAGCGAATACGCTCCCGATGAGGATGAGTTGGACGACATATAAAGCATTCCGTCCACTCCGTTGACCTGCTGTTCGATAGGAATGCCGACGGTTTGAGCTACCGTCTGCGCATTGGCTCCGGGATAAACGGCGCTCACCTGCACCGTAGGCGGTGTTATGTCCGGATATTGCGCAATGGGCAGAATACCCAGTGTGACCAGTCCCGCTACGACGATGAGCAGTGCCAGTACGGTTGCGAATATGGGGCGGTCTATGAAGAATTTTGAAAACATGATTCTTTGGTTTTGAATGGTTATATATACAGTGTGGATTATTGAACGGGATTTATCCGCATGCCGTTTCTGACTTTCATCAGGGCTTTCGTCACATACCGCTCCTGCGGGGAAAGTCCTTGTTTTATCTGGCGCAGACTGTCACCTATCAGTTGTCCTGTTTCGATGTGACGGTAGTGTACGATGTCCGAGTCGTTGACTACGTACACGTATTTACCCAACTGGTCTGTGCCGATAGAAGCATCGGGTATCAGGATTGCGTTTTTCTGTTTTCCGTAAGGCAGCGTGATGCTGACATAAAGCCCGCTCTTCAAGATTCCTTTGGGATTATCCAGCCGGGCACGGATATTCAGCGTCCCGGTGTTCAAGTCTACATTGGGCGACAGATAATCCAACTGTGCCGGGTAATTCAGTATGCCGTCTTTCCCCAGGCTGACGTTAACTTGTTTGGGAATGCTGTCTCCTTGCTGCAATAACATGGCAAGCCATTGATTGTCGGCTACATTAAAATAAGAGTACAAGTGATCGTCCTTATAGACAGTGGCCAAAGTTACAGGTTGTACGCTGCCGTTTATATAGCTTCCTGCATCTGCAAGGTTGCGGCTGATTGTTCCGTTGAACGGGGCACGTACCGTACAGTAACTCAAATTGGTCCGTGCCGTATTTAATGCAGCTTCGGCATTGCTTACCGCTGCCAGCGAAGTAGCTACATCCGACTTGGATTGCAATACCTGTATCTGGCTGACGGCATCTGTTTTTGCTGCTTCCTGCATACGCGCATAATTACTCTGTGCATATTCAAGATTGGCACATGCCGTATTCAAAGCGGCTTCCGCTTGCCTCACATTATCCTGATAAACAGTAGGCTCAATCTGGAAGAGCACCTGCCCCTGGCGTACCCGGCTGCCGGGTGCATAGGCTATGGTCTGCAACGTTCCGCTGACTCTGCCCACTAAATCCACTGTTTTTTCAGAAGTCAGATAGCCGGGATAGTTTTTAGTAAGCGTAATATCTTGCACGCTTGGGCGGGCTACACTGATTTCCGGTACGGGCATTGCATGCGACGTTTCTTTTTTATTCCCGCATCCTGCCAACAAAGGTAGGGCAAGCAGGGCGATGTACATTTGATTTTTCATATATGGTTCAGTTTAAATTCAGTTGAATATTATATATGTTTATTTATGACTTGCAGCTGATGTACCTAAAATCATAATCCTGAAATGATGTTTCCGTACCCTCCCCCTAATGCTTTATAGAGAGAGATGAGTTCCTGCAGTGAATTTCCTTGTGCTTGCGTCAGTTGGTTTTGATAAGCCAGCAATGAACGAAGGGCATCCAGGACATTTTGAAAAGGGGTTAGCCCCTGCTTATAAAGGTCTAATGACAGCTTCAACGTCTCCTCTCCCTGATTGCATACTTCGCGCAGGGCTACAATCTGCTTGATGGAATTGCGGTAGCCGTTCATGGCATTGTCTGTTTCCTGTACGGCTGTGAGTACGGTTTGGTTAAACTGATGGATAGACTCATCCAATTGCGCACGTGCCAGCCGGGTGGCATTAACCAGTTTTGTACCGTTGAAGAGTGTCCAACTGAGGCTTGGCGCTATTTCAAACGTCATACTGTTCCGTTTGGTGAAATCTTTCAGGTCATGGGAAGAATATCCTACGGAACCTTTCAGGAAAACCTGCGGTAGCCAATCGCTTTTAGAAGCACCGAGCAGGGCCGCCTGTGCGTTGATTTGCCGTTCGGCCTGCCGGATATCTGGACGACGGAGCAGCAAGTCGGCAGGAATACCTATGCCTACAGGTTCCATATAGTCGGGAAGTTTGCCGTTCTGTTCCAATGTGGGACGAAGGTCTTGGGGATAAGTTCCGAGCAGAATGGCCAGAGTGGTGATGTATTGATTGATACCTGCCTCCAGTTGGGGAACAGACGCTTTGGTACTGTAATATACGGACTTGGCTTGAGACACATCCAGCTTGGAAACCAATCCGGTTTTGTAGCGCACTTGGGTAATCTCAAGCACTGCGGCTTGCGTATTGCAATTGCGGATGACCACATTTAATTCCTGCTGTAATTCACGCAGCCCGATGTAGGCCGATGCTACCTGCGCGCATAGCGATATCATGACAGAGGTATATTCTTCCTTGCTGGCGGCAAAATTTTCACGTTGCGCTTTTACCCGTTGCCGGATACTGCCGAATATATCCAGTTCCCAGCTTGCATTGAGCGAGGCGCTGTATGCTCCGGTTATGGATTGCGGTGCTTCACTTACATTGCCGCTGCTTTGCTGGCGTGCCCATCCGCCATTCAGGGAAACGGAAGGGAAGAAACTCCCCCGCTCTATCCGCCAATTGGCTTTAGCCATATCCATGCGGTCTATGGCTGAAAGCACCGAAAAATTCCCGGCGGATGCCGTTGCTATCAGCGAATCGAGCATCGGATCGCCAAAGGCTTTCCACCATTTATCGTCTACCGGCTGTATTTGGCTGCCGAACAGATTATCGTCTCCGGGAATGGTATGGGCAGTGCCGGTTCCCCAGCCTTGCGGAAGCGGCTTTTCCAAGTAGCTATTGCCTTTTTGCGCCCATGCCGCAAAAGAGAAACATAGAATGAGCAATGTACTGCTCCAAGCTTTTAGAGTCATAAAAAAAGGTTTAAGTTGTTATTTTATGGGATTGATAACAACCTAAACCTTTATTTGTTTATTGCGATTCTTGCGGAATTTATTCAGCGTCTGCTGCTTTCTTTCTGCTTCTTGTCGTCTTTTCCTTTACCGGTTCTTCTTTCACTTCCGGAGCGATACCTGCCAGTTCCGGGTCAATCATGATACGTCCGCAGTACTCGCAAACGATGATTTTCTTACGTGAACGGATGTCCAGTTGTCTTTGGGGCGGGATCTTGTTGAAACAGCCACCGCAAGCATCGCGCTGTACGTAAACGATACCCAGACCGTTGCGTGAGTTCTTGCGGATACGCTTGAAGGATTGAAGCAGACGCGGCTCTATTTTAGTTTCGAGTTCTTTGGCTTTGTCTCTCAGCTTTTCTTCTTCCTGTTTGGTTTCGGAGATGATTTCGTCCAGCTCATTCTTCTTTACTTCAAGGTCTTTTTGTCTTTCTTCCAAGGCAGCGGTACTGTCTGCGGCTTCCTGAGACTTGACTTCTTCATCGGCAGAGAACTCTTTGATTCTCTTTTCGCAGAGTTCGATTTCCAAGGTCTGGAACTCGATTTCTTTGCTCAGGAAGTCATACTCGCGGTTATTGCGCACATTTTCCTGCTGCTCTTTATATTTGGCTACAGAAGCCTTTGCGGTTTCGATTTCCACTTTCTTCGTTGCGATAGCAGATTTCAAATCGGCAACTTCCGACTGGATTCTTTCGATGCGGGTGCTCAGACCGGCAATTTCATCTTCCAAGTCTTGCACTTCCAAAGGAAGCTCGCCTCTCAACGTCTTGATTTCATCAATTTTAGACAACATGGTCTGTAGCTGGAACAAGGCTTTTAATTTCTGTTCCACTGTCAATTCCTGGGGATCTTTTTTTGCTTCTTTAGCCATTTTAATTACATGTATTTTATGGGATTTGTATTTATCTTGCTTTGTTGTACTTCAACATTAGGAAATAAATCCCGGATTATTGTATAAAATATTTCTTTTGTATATTGTTCGCTTTCATAATGCCCTATCTCTGCCAGCAGAATATCTGTGTCATGGCCGAAATAATCGTGATACTTTATTTCACCCGTGATGAAAACATCCGCACGGTTGCGTATGGCAAGCGGCATGAGAAAAGCTCCTGCACCGCCACACAAGGCAACGGTCTGTATCTCCCGCCCGGTGAGCCTGTTGTGTTTCAAACAACCCACTTCAAAGGTTTTCTTGATACGCTTTAGGAACTCCAACTCGGTTTCTGGAGTTTCCAATTCGCCGATAACGCCTGCTCCGGCTTGTTGCCAGGAGTTCTGCAACGGATATAAATCAAATGCAGGTTCTTCGTACGGATGTGCGGCAAGTAACGCTTTGATAACTTCTGCTTTCCGGTAAGTCGGCAGAATGGTTTCGATGCGCGTCTCCTTTTCCACATGCAGCTCGCCGATTTTTCCGCAATAAGGATTGGCGCTTTCAAGAGCACGGAACATCCCCTCGCCTTCCACATTGTAGCTGCACGAATCATAATTGCCGATACATCCGCATCCGGCAGATGCCAATGCTGTGCGTACTTCTTCCGCCCGGGTTACGGGAACAAATGTAACCAATTTCAGCAAAGCGTTTTCCTTAGCTTCCAGTACACGTACATTCTTCAATCCGATTTTTTCGGCAATCTTGAAATTCACTCCTTCCGGCGCATTATCCAGATTAGTGTGGGCGGAATAGATGACAATGTCGTTCTTGATAGCTTTCAAGATACAACGCTCCACGTAATCTTTTCCCGTAATGGATTTATAACCCTTAAAAATAAGCGGATGATGCGATATCACAAGATTATATCCTAACGCAATCGCTTCATCCAGTACGGCTTCAGTAACGTCAAGACACAACAAAGCCCCTGTTGCTTCCGCATCTGTCAATCCGATTTGCAGGCCGGCATTATCAAATCCGTCTTGCAATGGCAGAGGCGCGAACCGTTCAAGGGCGCTTACTATCTCCTTAATTTTCATTATCAGTAGAAAATTTGGTTGCAAAGATATGAAAAAGTAGCGAATTACGGCTTACTTTTACCTTTTTTTTCTACCATGACCGGCCGTAGCTTTCCATAAGCGTCGAAAGACTTACGCGAAGCCAGTGAAATGGTTATCATCAGCGAAAGCATGGATGCCGTAAATGTGATAACCATAATCATCATCTGATATTTGATGGCGACATTCGGACTGCTTCCCCCTAATATCTGTCCAATCATTGTTCCGGGAAACGCTACCAAGCCCATGACGGAGATATTGGCGATGAGCGGACTGAATGCCTTGATAATAGCCTGACGGATAAACGGCGCCTGCGCTTCTGTACGGGTAGCCCCGTTGCCAAGCAGATAGCGGTAAAGCTGTTGCTCGCGTTTCAATCCGCTATAATAGGTATTCAGGGCTATAACATTGCTGGATAGCATGTTTCCCATCAGTATGCCGAAAATAGGGATGAAGTATTGAGCGCTGAATACATTTTCAAGACGCAACACGATTCCTATAAAATACATCCCCACGCATACTACGCTACATAGGAAACCTACGGATATAGGTATCAGCAGTATCTTGCGCTTCAGTTGTGTACGCGCCAGTGCCGTTTGCGAAGCTACGAGTATCATGACGATTACCCACAGGAAATTAATCCACGGATTATTCCAAAGAAAAAGGTATTTCAGATAAATGCCGATGAAGAAAAGCTGCACAATCATGCGTGCCGTACCGATAAGGGTTGCACGTAGCAGGCCGGTCTTGAATTTCCATATATAGAATAATGGGATTGACAACAAGAGCAGTCCGATGCCCAAGCTGAGGTATGATATGTCGATAGTTCCCATGAATACTTTGAATTAGCGGGTAAATATGAAAACCAATACAGATGCAATAATAATGCAAACTCCCATAACAATCAGCATCATGCGTACGGTATGTTTCTGTTCGGAACATTCCTTTTGCCGGGTAAGTCTGGTTATTTTCTCCATATCTTCTGCGGTTGTGTTGTGGGGCATGCCGCACCCTTTGTGCATTTTATCCAAACGTTCGTTGAGACGTTCCCGGCGAAGAAGGCGTAAATTGCGGTTCTCCTTATCACGGCGTATCATATCAAAAACAAATCCGGCAAAACTCATGGCTTTATTTTTATCAGGTTTATTACATTATTATATGTCTGTCGCATCCTTTGGCGAAACCCATGTCGTGCGATACCGCCAGTACGGCGGTTCCCTTTCGGGTTTGATGCCGTAAAAAGGCAAGAACTCTTTCCGTAGAGCCCGAATCAAGTGCCGAAGTTGGCTCGTCCACAATGATTAACGGCTTGTTGGTCATGGAAGCTACAGCTATCATCATACGTTGGCGTTGGCCGCCGGATATTTCATTTACACGTTTATAATATAGCTCTCTTTCCAATCCTAATTCTTCAAAGCAATTGAATAATTGCCTTTCGGAGAACGGTGTGGCTCGATTGGCTTTCAGGCTGAAAGGCAGTTGTATCATGTCTTTTACCCATTCTAACGGTAGTGCCAATTCTTGTGGAATCCAGGCTATTTGTTTGCGAATAAGGTCTATGCTGTTTTTATCCGATACGATGTCATTGACCGTAATACGTCCTTCTTTTAATGGAGTAAATCCCAGTATGGCATTGAGAAGAGATGTTTTTCCACACCCCGACGAGCCGGAAATGCTGGCAATCTCTCCCCTCTCCAATTGCAGGTTGAAGTTGGAGAATAGCACATCATTACCGTATGCAATACTGGCATCCTCTATTTGTAGCATAAATAAATTCTTTAGTCGTTAGTTGCAAAGGTAAGGAAAAAAGATTTGCATACATAACTTTATACTTTTATCTTTGTGTCACTAATTAATTCGGGAGAAAAAGTATGATACAGAACGAACGGGATTGCCGCCATGAACATGTGCTGGGCGTGGCAAGGCAAATGATGACTGCCGCACGCACAGCTCCTAAAGGGAAAGGTGTAGATGTAATAGAAGCAGCACTGGTTACAGGAGAAGACTTGAAAAAGCTTTCAGAAAAAATGAATGCCATGGCAGAAGAACTGGGTATGAAGTTCTTTCTGCGTGATGCGGCAAATGTCCTGCAGGCAGAATGTGTCGTTATAATAGGTACGCGCGAGCAGGCGCAGGGATTGAACTGCGGTCATTGTGGCTTTCCTACTTGTGCCGGGCGTACGGAAGGTGTGCCATGTGCCTTGAATACGGTTGATGTGGGGATTGCCGTCGGCTCCGCTTGTGCCACGGCTGCCGACATGCGGGTAGATACCCGGGTAATGTTCTCTGCCGGACTGGCCGCACAGCGAATGAACTGGCTGAAAGATTGCAAGACTGTATTCGCCATTCCGGTCAGTGCCTCTTCCAAGAACCCGTTCTTTGACAGGAAGCCTAAGGAAGAAAAGAAATAAAGTGCATTGCCGAACCTGAAGTTGAGCACGGGAAACGTAAAGTTGAACTTTAGCGGCGTAGAGTTGAACTTCAGAACTCTAAAGTGGCACTTTAGAAATGCAGAATAGAACTTTGCGTAAATTAAGATTAGGAGGCATCAGTATTCAGGCTTCATTATCTTACTTGACGAATTAAATAACTTAGAATTGATATGGGATATTTTGTTGGAATTCCATTGGGCGGAGCTGCCGAAAAGGACTGTCAGGTGCGTTTCGGTAAGAACATGACCTTTCAAGTGGAAACGCGTGCTCCTCACCTGCCGGCGGAGTGGGCACTGCAGAGTGGCGTACAGCTTACATGGCCTCATGCGGATACGGATTGGGCCTATATGCTTGAAGAAGTGCAGCAATGTTTTATTGCCATTGCTTCCGAGATAGCCAAGCGGGAGTTGCTGTTGATTGTAACTCCGGAACCTGAAGAGGTAAAAAAGCAAATTTCCGCGACAGTGGATATGGATAATGTTCGCTTCCTGAAATGTGAAACGAATGATACTTGGGCACGCGACCATGGAGCTGTCACTATGGTAGATACGGACGGTCCGTCTCTGCTTGATTTTACTTTTAATGGCTGGGGACTGAAGTTTGCTTCGGATAAAGATAATCAAATTACGCGTCGGGCTGTTGAAACCGAAATCTTAAAAGGCCGGTATATAAACCGTTTGGGCTTTGTGCTGGAAGGCGGTTCCATTGAGAGTGACGGCATGGGAACATTGCTTACCACTTCGGAATGCCTGTTGTCGCCTAACCGTAACGGCCAGTTGAATAAGGTGGAGATTGAGGAGTATCTTCGGTCTACATTCCATCTTGAACGGGTACTTTGGCTGGATTACGGTTATCTGGCCGGAGATGATACGGACAGTCATATAGATACGCTTGCCCGTTTTTGTTCGCCGGATACGATTGCCTATGTGCAGTGCAGGGACGTGAATGACGAGCATTATGAGGAGCTGCATCGAATGGAAGAACAGCTTAAAACGTTCCGGACACTTGCCGGAGAACCTTATAGACTGTTGGCATTGCCGATGGCCGATAAGATAGAAGCGGAGGGCGAAAGGCTGCCGGCTACGTATGCCAACTTTCTGATAATGAATGATGCAGTGTTATATCCCACATATAACCAGCCGGAGAATGATATGCATGCCAAAGAGGTGTTGCAAATGGCTTTTCCCAAGCATGAAATTGTAGGTGTAGACTGCCGTGCTTTGATAAAACAACATGGCTCGCTGCATTGTGTCACGATGCAATATCCGATAGGAGTAATCAGATAATAGAAAGGTATGAAAGTTATCAATTTCGTTTTTTGTGGGATATTTGTAGCCATGTATATAGCAGGTTGGCTCTTTCCTAAGTTTCGGCGGTATATTAAAAAGAATATATGGTTGGATAACTTACCGGGAGTGTTGGAGCTTATCTTCTTTATAAATCTCTCCGAATATCTTTTTGTAGAGCAATGGAATTGGGAATATGGCGAGGTTCTTTCCTGGATTGCTCCTGTTCTTATTGTTTTGGTAACTTCTTATTGGTGGGATAGATTAGACCGGAAAAATAAAAAACATTTAAAAGAAATATAGATTATGAGAAAAATAAAAGTCGGTATTATTCAGCAGGCCAATGTGGCGGATATGCGTATTAATCTGATGAATCTGGCCAAGAGTATCGAATCGTGTGCAGCTCATGGTGCACAATTAGTGGTGTTGCAGGAGTTGCATAACTCACTCTATTTTTGCCAGACGGAGAATACACAACTGTTTGATTTGGCAGAACCTATCCCCGGGCCATCGACCGGTTTCTATTCGGAGTTGGCGGCTGCCAACAACATAGTATTGGTAACTTCATTGTTCGAAAAGCGTGCTCCGGGACTGTATCATAATACGGCCGTTGTGTTTGAGCGTGACGGTAGCATTGCCGGGAAATACCGCAAGATGCACATCCCTGATGATCCGGCCTATTATGAGAAGTTTTATTTCACTCCCGGAGATTTGGGCTTCGAACCTATCCAAACGTCTTTGGGAAAATTGGGCGTTTTGGTTTGTTGGGACCAATGGTATCCCGAAGCAGCGCGTCTCATGGCGCTGAAAGGAGCCGAATTATTGATTTATCCTACCGCCATCGGTTGGGAAAGCAGCGATACTGATGATGAGAAAGTCCGCCAACTCAATGCATGGATAATCTCGCAACGCGGACATGCCGTAGCAAACGGACTCCCGGTTATTTCGGTGAATCGTGTGGGACACGAGCCAGATCCCTCTATGCAAACAAATGGTATCCAATTTTGGGGGAACAGTTTTGTTGTTGGACCGCAAGGTGAGTTTTTGGCACAGGCAGGCAATGAGCAACCGGAAAATATTGTAGTGGAAGTGGATTTGGAACGTTCGGAGAATGTCCGCCGTTGGTGGCCATTCCTGCGCGATCGCAGAATTGACGCCTATGAGGGATTGACAAAACGTTTTTTAGACTGAGGGTTTGTTTGAATTCTATAAGAAAAGAATTCTCAAAAGCATGCTGAATAAAAATCAGGCAAGTTAAAGGAGCGCTTTTATTTGAATGTAACTTTTTTGTTCATCAGGAAGTTGACTCCGCCATATACAAATAATCCTAAGAACTGGGCGAGGTATTCATTACAGTTCAATCCCTCTACCAAGCCGATGAGGAAAAGGAATTGCGCACAATAAGCCATTCCGAAAGCTATGGAAAAGAGCAACACTTGCCGCCAAGTGTTGCTCTTCTTTTCTGTTGGGAATACCCAATACTTGCACCAGATAAAATTATGAGTCTGTGCCAGTATGTATGCAGTGACATTGGAGAGCATGTAATTGATGTCCAACTCATCCATCATTACCCAGATGGTGATTGCTGTTATCAAGGCGTTTAATGTACCGATTACTGCAAAACGGCAAATACGTGTGGACTCTTTCACTCTCTCCTATCCTCTTGTTTTTATTCTTTTACCTCCACAATAAGGTTAAGCTCGTCCAATTGTTTTTGGTCGATAACCGAAGGTGCATCCAGCATAACATCGCGACCGGAATTATTCTTCGGGAACGCAATGCAGTCACGAATACTGTCAAGGCCGGCAAAGATACTTACCCAACGGTCGAGGCCGTAAGCCAAACCACCATGAGGAGGTGCGCCGAACTTGAAGGCATTCATCAGGAAACCGAATTGTTCTTCAGCCTTTTCCGGTGTGAATCCCAATATCTCAAACATCTTGGCCTGCAATTGAGCATCATGGATACGGATCGAACCGCCACCGACTTCGATACCGTTACATACCATATCATAAGCATCGGCACGAACGGCTGCAGGATCTGTGTCCAACAAAGGAATATCTTCATCCTTCGGATGGGTAAACGGATGATGCATAGCCATCAGGCGGCCTTCTTCTTCGCTCCATTCAAACATCGGGAAGTCGACTATCCAAAGCAATGCAAACTTATTCTTGTCGCGTAAGCCTAATTGGTTACCCATTTCAAGGCGAAGCTCATTCAGTTGCTTACGGGTCTTCATTACGTCATCACCGCTCAAAATAAGAATCAAATCGCCCGGTTTTGCACCGAAAGCGGCTTTCATCTCTTGCAGCACCTCTTGCGTGTAGAACTTATCGACACTTGATTTCACAGTGCCGTCAGCTTCTACACGGGCATATACCATTCCTTTGGCTCCGATTTGCGGTTTCTTTACGAATTCGGTCAAGGCATCCAGTTGCTTGCGGGTGTAGCTTGCAGCGCCTTCCGCACAGATACCGCCGATGTATGCGGCATTGTCGAATACAGAGAAGCCATGGCCTTTCATGATATCCATCAACTCCACGAACTTCATGCCGAAGCGCAAATCCGGTTTGTCGCTACCGTAATATTTCATAGCATCTGCCCATGGCATACGTTGGAACGGTTCGGTCAACTCAACACCGCGCAGTTCTTTGAAAAGGTATTTTGCCATACCTTCGAAAAGTTCGATTACATCGTCCTGCTGTACGAAAGACATTTCACAGTCGATTTGTGTAAATTCCGGTTGACGGTCGGCACGGAGGTCCTCATCGCGGAAGCATTTTGCGATTTGGAAGTAACGGTCAAAACCCGAAACCATCAGCAACTGTTTCAATGTTTGAGGGCTTTGCGGCAATGCGTAGAATTGTCCCGGATTCATGCGTGAAGGAACGACAAAGTCGCGTGCACCTTCCGGTGTAGAACCGATGAGAAGAGGAGTCTCTACTTCAATAAATCCTTTGCTGTCCAGGTATTTACGCACTTCAATAGTCATCTTATGGCGTAATTCCAAATTCTTGCGTACTGCTGCACGACGTAAATCCAGATAACGGTATTTCATACGGATATCATCACCGCCGTCTGTATTGTCTTCAATTGTAAAAGGAGGAGTTAAGGCTGAATTCAGCACATTCAATTCCGATACGATGATTTCGATATCTCCCGTAGGAATGTTTTTGTTTTTGCTGAAACGTTCGTTGACCGTTCCTACTATTTGAATTACGAACTCACGGCCCAAGCGGTTGGCCTGTTCGCAAAGTTCGGCATCTACTTCTTCATTAAACACTAATTGGGTAATTCCGTAACGGTCGCGGAGGTCTACGAATGTCATGCCGCCCATTTTACGGCTGCGCTGTACCCAACCTGCCAGCGTCACTTGCTTATTAACGTCGGAGATACGCAATTCTCCACAGGTGTGTGATCTATACATCTTATTATTTACTATTTTACAATTTACTGTTTACTGTTTGGCGATGCAACATCAGAGATGTACCATTGCTAAAAACGGATAAATATCGTGCAAAAATACATAAAACATATTACAGACGTATCAAAACAGATAAGTTTATTTTTAAAAAGCGACTTTATATAATAGCCGGACAGTAAAATATCAATTTTCCATACTGTTCCGACTCTTTTGCAGAAGGCGTTAGTTCTTTCTAAGTTTTTTAATCTGTTCTTTGCCTTTATCCAATATCATTCTGTTTGTATGGGTAATATCTTCCAGGATGGCTTCGTTTATTTGTTTCAAGCCATTGATGTAGTCCTGGGCACGCTGCAATACATTCGAAGAGTCTTTTTCCACATTCTTGGGTACAATGACCTGCAATCCTCTTTTGATTATGTTTACGTCGATGTTCTCGCCCATTATCATCGGATCTCCATCGAAATGTATAACCCCCTGTTTGGAACGATGGATGCGGAGCGTCTTACAGCGGAAAGTCTTTATACGGCTATTCTGGTCGATAGTCTTGTTGAACAACTGGAATGATAATGCCGGTACATCCAATACGGTAAAAGGCTCCAGAATTGTAACGTCCAGCAATCCGTCATTTAATGTGGCTTGCGGAGTGATATAAGCATTATTCCCATACTGTGAGGCATTGCCGCATGCTATCAGGAAAGCCTTGTATCGCAGTGTGCTGCCATCCATTTCCAATTCGTATGTCTCCGGTTTATATTTTAGGCTTTCAAGCAATGTTTTCTCCAGATATATGAGCGGGCCTCTCCTGCCGGCTTTGGAAAACTGCAGGCTGACAAATGCGTCGAACCCTACCCCGCAGGTACAGAAGAAAGGAACATCATTGATTTTGCCATAGTCAATAATGTCTATCAATCCTTCGTTAATGATGTTGATTGCTTTTTTGGCATCCATAGGGATTTGCAGATGGCGTGCAAGCCCGTTTCCCGAACCGCATGGAATGATTCCCAATGCAGTTTTGGTATGTACCAGTGAACGTGCTATTTCATTAATAGTTCCGTCTCCGCCGATAGCAACAACGGCAAAAGCTTCTTCTTTAGCTTTTAGGGCGGCTATTTCAACTGCGTGCCCCGCCCGTTCCGTATAGATTACTTCCGGTATATACCGGCTTTTATCCAACTTTTCATCAAGCCATTTCAATATTTGCTCCTTACCCTGAGTACCGGATATGGGGTTTATTATAAATGATATTTTCTTTTTACTATCGTCCATTTAAACGGATATTACTATAGGAATTTCTTCATGCAAAAGTAATATAAATCCTTTAAATTTTAACCATATGAATCTCTTAAAACGAGTTAGGGCAGATTTTTTAGAGTAAATGAAACAGATAACAACATATTTTGCTATCTTTGCCCCCTGTTTTTAAGAACTTGTTTTTAATAGGATTAATATTCATTATATAAAAGACATTTCATGGGTTTACTGCAAGACAAATTCGCGAAATATGATTTGCCGCAACAATTTATGGCAAAAGGGGTATACCCGTATTTCCGCACGATTAACAGCCATCAGGATACAGAGGTAATGATGGATGGCAAAAAAGTTCTGATGTTCGGTTCAAACGCATATATGGGACTGACATATGACAAGCGAATCATTGACGCTTCGATAGCTGCCACTGAAAAATATGGTACAGGGTGTGCCGGTTCCCGCTTTTTGAATGGTACTCTTGATATACATGTTGAACTGGAAAAAGAGTTGGCCGAGTTCGTAGGAAAAGACGAAGCGCTCTGTTTTTCTACCGGTTTTACTGTGAACGAGGGCATTATTCCCGCAGTGGTAGGACGTGGTGACTATATCATCTGTGATGACCGCGACCACGCTTCTATTGTAGACGGACGCCGCCTTTCGTTCGCCACACAGTTAAAGTATAAGCACAATGACATGGAAGACCTTGAAAAAGAGCTTCAGAAGTGCGAACCGGATGCGGTGAAACTGATAATTGTAGATGGTGTATTCTCAATGGAAGGCGATTTGGCTAACCTGCCGGAAATCGTTCGTCTGAAAAAGAAATATAATGCTAGCATTTATGTGGATGAAGCTCACGGATTAGGTGTATTCGGTAAGCAGGGCCGCGGTGTATGCGATCATTTCGGAGTGACCGAAGACATTGACTTGATAATGGGTACATTCAGTAAGTCATTGGCTTCTATCGGTGGTTTTATTGCTGGCGACAAGGAGGTTATCAACTGGTTGCGCCACAATGCCCGCTCTTATATATTCCAGGCAAGTAGTACGCCGGCAGCGACGGCAGCGGCTCGTGAAGCACTGCACATTATTAAATCCGAACCGGAACGTATCCAACGTCTGTGGGATATCACTAACTATGCATTGAAGAGTTTCCGTGATGCAGGTTTTGAGATTGGTGAAACAGAGTCGCCCATCATACCTTTGTATGTGCGTGATACGGAAAAGACCTTTGTCGTAACGAAGATGGCTTTTGATGAAGGCATCTTTATCAATCCGGTTATACCGCCTGCATGTGCTCCTCAGGATACATTGGTACGTGTGGCATTAATGGCTACCCATACTAAAGAACAAGTGGATTATGCAGTTGAGAAGTTGACAAAATGCTTTAGAGAATTGGGGATAATCAAGTAAAGGAACAATTTGAAGCAAAGATAAAAGCCGTTTAATCGTGGATCGGTTAAACGGCTTTCTTTTTTATAAACCCATTTAAACTAACCAAACAACATGAAAAAACAAATTCTGATTTTTACTGCTGTTGTATGTGGAATGACTTGTACTACAACTGCTTATGCGCAATTTAAAATTGGTGGTAAGAAAATAAATGTAGGTAAGGTTGTTCAAGCCGGTACGGATGCTGCTAAAGCTATAACTCTTTCGGATGCGGATATTGCAGCTATGAGTAGGGAGTATATGCAATGGATGGATACTCACAATCCTTTGACGAAGCCTGATACGGAATATGGCAAGCGTCTGGAGAAACTGACCGGACATATCAAAGAAGTGGATGGTTTGAAAGTGAATTTTGGGGTTTATGAAGTGGTTGATGTAAACGCTTTTGCCTGCGGTGACGGCAGTGTACGTATTTGCGCCGGATTAATGGATATTATGACGGATGATGAAGTAATGGCTGTAGTAGGCCATGAGATAGGTCACGTAATTCATACGGACTCCAAAGATGCAATGAAGAGCGCATATCTTCGTTCTGCCGTGAAGAATGCTGCGGGTGCGGCAAGTTCTACCGTGTCAAAGCTGACCGACTCCGAGTTGGGAGCTATGGCGGAAGCCTTGGCTGGTGCGCAATATTCGCAGAAGCAGGAAACGGAAGCGGACGATTACGGTTTTGAATTTTCTATAAAGCATAATTTAGATCCTTATGCCATGTATAATGCATTGAATAAACTGCTGGAACTTTCAGCGGACGCTCCCAAAGAATCTAAATTTCAAAAGATGTTTTCATCTCATCCGGATACGGCAAAACGAGTAGCCCGTGCCAAAGAGAAAGCTGATGAATATATGAAAAACAAGCAATAAGAGGTTGCATTTCCAAATTACAGAAAGAGGCGGGATTCCATTTGAATTCTGCCTCTTTCCTTTATAATAAAAGGATACTTTTGCTTCAACTTATTGGTTTTATTTATCTGATTGCTTTGATATTGGATTTATTTTAGATTATTATCGGTTTGATTTAACCAATTGAGGAATAAATTTTTAGCGAATTATTTGAGAAATAGAGGTAACGATTTAGCAACCGTGAGAATTTCAGCGTTTTACGTTGTTATGCTATCAAATGGTTCTCATCTATTTCCGAAAGTACGAACTGTGACAGCTATTTTATAAAATTGATTGGAAAAACAGAAAATGTAAGAAGCCCCCAGCGAGTTACCCCACCGGAGGCATAGTTCATTTATTACAATCAAATTTCTGAAATGTCTTTTCTTCTTTTACAGCCCCTTGCTTTATGTGTCTGCATATTGCTCATTGTGCTACTTTTTAGGCAACATTTGTGTACCAAGATAATTGTATGTCACTTCTTGTATGTTATAAGGGAAGACGTTATAATAACCGTCTGTTTGTATAATCTCCATGTTCAAAGCTTTTTGACCGTATGCTTTACGGAGTGTTGACCACTCGAAATCGAATGATGTTCCGGGACGCATCACCATGGTACGTTTATCGGGAAGTGATACCGGTTGTTGGAGGATGCGCACATATACATATAGGGTAGCCGTTGGCGGTAAGGTTGCTGAGGTCATTTTACGCATGGTATAGATACCCTGGGCAATGGGTTTGTCGCAAGGTAAGGTAGTAAATGATGGAGCATTAGTGAAATGAAAGGCACAAGTTCCCCATAAGCAATAACCCTGTTGGGACAATTCCCTATTCTGCTTGGTCTTCACATCGATACACGTTAAACCCGAAAGCGGAAAATGCTGTCGATTAATGTCATACATTTGGAGTTCCGAGAAACATTTGATACGGAATACCTTATTGAAATCCACCTTTGCCACAGCCTGTTCCAATTCTTTCCGGTATGTTGTACGGAGCTTTTCCTGTATAAACGGGTCATTGGCTGCTTCTGCATATTGCTGGGGGGCTCGGAGAGAGGCATAGGTCTCGACTGATGTTGTGTCGATAGGCTTGCCGTAAAGTTTATGTGCATAGACGAACAAAATAGCCGGTGTAAGGTCAATAGCTCCATCCATACGGGAAACATGATGTCCGGACATGATGTTTCCTTTGCTTAAAGCCATGTTTAAATATACGCCAATCTTGAAATCACCTTGTTCAGCAAAGACAATTTGGGGCGTTTCCGGCTGTTGGTAAATACCGAACTGCTGATAGAGCTCGGGCTGGTAAGCAGGTATGTCGGTAATGATGGCAATCCGTCCGGTTGAGTTTTCCGGATTCAACTTGTCAAATTGATTGTTGGCGTTTAGCTGCTTAACAAATAGGTAACCCGATGGCAATGGTTCGCCAATACGGAGCGTGTCGCCTACTTTATAAGTACGGCCGTCACAAGCATCAATGCTCTGCTGGGCTTGGAGTGGTTGGCATAACAAACAGACACCACCTAACAACAAAACGGCCAGATTTTTTATTTTCATTCGTTTTTTTGTCCTTAATTCTATAGTTCTCATATTAATATTAATAAGTTCTTATAATGGTTGTAATGATAATTAAGATAATTGATGCTCGCTGGAGGCTTTATGCTATTTAATAGAAATGGCATAAGAAACCACAACTGTTTTTACTCCGGCTTGCGGATATTTATTTTTGTAGTATTCAGAAAGGTCTTTATAAAGATAAGCTATATCAGGAGTTGAATCTACGTTTCTTGATTTAGCAGAACGACCCATAAACACATCAATTGAAAGATAATCCGTTTCATTGCCCTGTTCATCTAAAAAAGTCCAATTTCCATAACCAAGTACATTTCCTTCCGGAGGAAGTAATTTGTAAGATTCTGGCATTTCTTCCGGGTCTTTGTTTTCGCTTTTTACAATACACGGTCCCAATGTATTATTATCATCTTTTATTGCAATACACCTTAGTAACTTGTCTTCGCTTCGCCAAAATATATAGTGAAAATCCAAAGGAATGAGAGATTTTTTCTCCAATTCTTCTTCAATAAGTTTTTGATTATTATCTGCATCTACTGCATATCTGTATTTAGGAAACTGTACATTCTCGTAGTATGATTTAGGAATAAAATGTAAAGGCAAATTTTCTGATTTTTTACTATCTTTGGATATTATTTCAAGTAATTCATATTCTGTCCATGCAGAATTTCCCATGCTATAATCCAAATAACTTGTTTCACTGATTTTTATCTTATATTCATATCCTTTTTCAAACTCAAATCCATCAATGAATCCAAGGCTTTCCCATTCTTGGGCATTTTCTTTCTTTACGGCATATACATCAGATAAGTAATTAAATCCGTCTGACCAACGAACACCGGGTATCTTCTTCGATGCAATGGTCAGAGCATATTCCTTGTAGTCTGTCACTGTCACTTTCTCGCCCTCTTCATCTTTGTTATCACAGCCTATAAAACCGAATATACAGAGGAATAATATCAGTATTTCTAATTTTTGAGTTTTCATGTCTATCAATTTTACAATTCTGTATTTACTTTTATTTGTTCTATCTTTTTTTGTGTGCAAATATAGTAAAAGTACCATTTGTAAGGCATTATGAACGACACTTTTCTCAACAAGATAATGGGAACAAATAAAAAAGTTTAGTCAACTTCATATTCTCTGATTTTATTAAGATTATTTCCACAAAAATAGATATAAAAGAGAATGTATCAAAGAGGCAGAGAATAATTAACCGTTCCTATGTATTGTATTTCAGACATTTATAATTTTATTTCAGATAAAGTCATAAAAAGATTTGGTCTATATCAAAAAAGATTTTACCTTTGCACTCGCTTTTAAGAAGTAAAGCACTCGGGGTGTAGCGCAGTCCGGTTAGCGCACCTGCTTTGGGAGCAGGGGGTCGTGGGTTCGAATCCCGCTACCCCGACAGATGAGAATCAAGGAGTTACAGTAAGATGTAGCTCCTTTTTTTGTTGTCCGAATGGGGCGGTTGAATTGACGGTTGACTTAGAAATCTAATTCGCTATAATTTTCGTAGCCAGACTATTTGTTGGCGATACATCTTCCTGCTATCCATAGAGACTTTCCTTACTCTTTATGAGTTATCAAGAACATTACATCTTTAAATAAAAGTCTTTGGTCAGCGCAATGTACTCCGGGGTAAATTGTTCGTGTTTCTCTCCTTCTATGTAAAGACTGTCCTCAATACATGATATGCTTTGCCGGCCGAAAGTCAGCAACACGCGCCGGCAAGGTTTTCCGGGTTTGGTAAAAACATGCAAACGACGATGTGGATGAAAATTATATTTCCAGGCCGTATCAATCACTGTTCTTTCAACTTCGGCCGGAATGATAATGCTTATAACCCCCTGTTCCGATAATAAGTGCGCCGAATGCCCAAAAAGAAGTTCATAGTTCAGCTCACTCGTGTGCCGTGCCATGCAGCGCTGATTGTCAGGGCATCTCAGGGCGTCAACAAAATAAGGCGGGTTGGAAACAATCAGGTCGAATTTATCTTCCGGGTGATACTTGCGGAAGTCGCAGCATACAACTTCCATCCGATTGCTCCAGGGGGACGATTGAATATTCTCTTGGGCTTGTGCCGCCGCTGCCGGATCTATCTCGACAGAGGTAATTACTGCTTCCGGATTACGCTGTGCTAATTGTAAGGATATTAAGCCACTACCCGCTCCTACATCAAGAATCCGTTTAACATCTTGAACCGGAGCCCACGCTCCTAATAACACCCCGTCTGTACCTACCTTCATGGCGCATTTGTCGTGTCGGACGGTAAATTGTTTGAACTGAAAATAAGGATTCGGCATATTTGTCTTTGTTAATCGGACTCAAAAATAATCAAAGCCGACAAAATAACGGCAATTTTGGCATCGTTTTTGTCTTTTTAAAGAAAGGACACCCGTTTATACAGAAGAAATAGCTAACTTTGCAAGCGCCTTATTGGCCTGCCAATATGACATAAACTAAAAAGAATGAAATGAAGAAAAGAAATTACTTTAGTGATATCGAAGATAGGAATGAAAATGCATTTTCTGTAATTGCTGATTTTGAGGGGAATGAAGAACAATTGATGGATATTGAGGTTGATGAAATCCTTCCGGTATTGCCTCTTCGGAACATGGTTTTGTTTCCGGGTGTGTTTATGCCGGTATCCGTTGGAAGAAAGTCTTCCTTAAAATTGGTGCGTGAGGCAGAAAAGAAAAGTTCATATATAGCTGTAGTGTGTCAGAAAGCCGCTGATACGGAGGAGCCTGTACTTGAGGACTTGCATACAATCGGTACGGTTGCCAAGATTGTCCGTGTATTGGAAATGCCGGATCAGACAACGACTGTTATTCTGCAAGGTTCCAAACGCATTGAGTTGAAAGAAATAATGGAAGTGGCTCCTTATTTGAAAGGGCGTGTAACTACTCTCAATGAAGAGATACCTGCTAAAGATGACAAGGAATTTCAGGCATTGGTAGAAGCATGTAAGGATTTGACCGTGCGTTACATAAAATCCTCGGAAATGTTTCCGCAAGACTCTGCATTTGCCATCAAAAACATTAGTAACCCGATGTTTTTGGTAGATTTTATCTGTACCAATCTGCCCTTGAAGAAGGATGAAAAGATAGAGTTGCTGCGTATTGACGCATTGCGTGCCCGCACTTATCGCTTGCTTGAGATTTTGAATCGGGAAGTGCAGCTTGCCGAGATTAAGGAGTCTATCCAAATGCGCGCCCGCGAGGATATAGACCAGCAGCAGCGCGAATATTTCCTGCAACAGCAGATTAAAACCATTCAGGATGAATTGGGTGGTGGCAGTCAGGAGCAGGAATTGGAAGAAATGCGCAAAAAAGCTGAAACCATAAAATGGAATGAAGAAGTAAAAAGTACATTCCTGAAAGAAGTGGATAAGTTGGAGCGCATGCATCCGCAATCGCCCGATTACAGTGTGCAACTGAACTACTTGCAGACTATGATGAGTTTACCGTGGGGCGTTTATACAACGGATAATCTGAACCTGACTAATGCAGAGAAGACGTTGAATAAAGACCATTACGGCTTGGAGAAGGTAAAAGAGCGTATATTGGAGCACCTTGCCGTATTGAAGCTGAAAGGCGATATGAAATCGCCCATCATCTGTCTGTATGGCCCTCCGGGCGTGGGTAAGACCTCTTTGGGGCGCTCTATAGCCGCTGCTTTGAAGCGGAAGTATATCCGTATGTCTTTGGGCGGTGTGCATGATGAAGCGGAAGTACGCGGACACCGCAAGACGTATATCGGAGCAATGCCGGGGCGTATTATCAAGAGTCTGATTAAAGCCGGTTCTTCCAATCCCGTATTTATATTGGACGAGATAGACAAGGTGAGTGCCGACCGTCAGGGCGACCCTTCTTCTGCTCTGCTCGAAGTACTCGATCCGGAACAGAATACTACGTTCCACGACAACTTCCTGGATGTGGATTATGACTTGTCGAAGGTGATGTTCATTGCTACCGCCAATAATCTGAACACAATTCCGGGGCCGTTGCTCGACCGTATGGAGTTGATTGAAGTAAGCGGCTACATAACCGAAGAAAAAATAGAAATTGCCCGTCGCCACTTGGTTCCGAAAGAGCTGGAAGCAAACGGTATGAAGAAGAACGATATCAAGATTCCAAAGAATACGTTGGAAGCAATCATCGAGTCTTATACCCGTGAAAGCGGTGTACGTGAATTGGAAAAGAAGATTGGAAAAATTCTTCGCAAATCGGCTCGCCAATATGCTACGGACGGCTATTTCGCAAAAACAGAAATCAAGCCGGGCGATTTGTATGAATTCCTGGGTGCTCCCGAATATACACGCGACAAATATCAAGGCAATGAATATGCCGGTGTAGTTACGGGCTTGGCATGGACTGCTGTCGGCGGTGAGATTCTGTTTGTCGAAACCAGTCTCAGCCGCGGTAAAGGCGGTCGCTTGACACTGACCGGAAACCTGGGTGATGTAATGAAAGAATCGGCTATGCTGGCATTGGAGTACATCAAGTCTCATGCTTCGTTGCTGAATCTTGATGAAGAGATTTTCGACAACTGGAATATCCATGTTCATGTTCCCGAAGGAGCTATCCCCAAGGATGGCCCGTCGGCAGGTATAACAATGGCTACTTCGCTGGCATCCGCACTTACGCAGAGAAAAGTAAAGGCCAATCTTGCCATGACTGGCGAAATCACGCTGCGCGGAAAAGTTCTTCCCGTAGGTGGTATCAAGGAAAAGATTCTGGCTGCCAAACGTGCCGGTATCAAGGAGATTATCCTCAGCGACGAGAATCGTAAGAACATTGAAGAGATACAGGAGATTTATCTGAAAGGACTGACTTTCCACTATGTGAAAGACGTAAAAGAAGTGTTTGCCATTGCGCTGACTGATGAAAAGGTAGCTGATGCCATTGACTTGTCCGTTAAAAAAGAAAAGATAGAAAAGTAAGAAGAATGACATTTGAGTTACAGTATACAGACAGCAAGACAAATGCCCGTGCAGGTTTGATTACCACCGACCACGGACAGATTGAAACGCCTATCTTTATGCCGGTAGGTACGTTGGGAACCGTAAAAGGCGTGCATTTGACAGAGTTGAAAGAAGATATAAAGGCGCAGATAATATTAGGTAATACCTATCATCTTTATTTGCGTCCCGGATTGGATGTTATTGAAAAAGCCGGCGGATTGCACAAGTTCAACGGCTTCGACCGTCCGATGCTGACCGATAGCGGAGGTTTTCAGGTCTTTTCCTTGGCAGGTATCCGCAAGTTGCGTGAAGAAGGTGCTGAGTTCCGTTCGCACATTGACGGAAGCAAACACATTTTCACTCCGGAAAGGGTAATGGACATTGAACGTACCATCGGGGCAGACATCATGATGGCCTTTGACGAATGTACTCCGGGTGATGCAGAGTATGCCTATGCCAAAAAGTCCATGGAAATGACGCATCGTTGGCTGGACCGTTGTATCACGCGGTTCAATGAAACGGAACCCAAATACGGCTATCATCAGGCTCTTTTCCCTATCGTGCAGGGGTGTGTTTATCCCGACCTTCGCAAACGCTCGGCCGAGTTCATAGCCTCCAAAGGAGCCGAGGGCAATGCCATCGGCGGTTTGGCTGTGGGCGAACCTACGGAGAAGATGTACGAAATGATAGAGCTGGTGAATGAGATCCTGCCGAAGGACAAGCCTCGTTATCTGATGGGCGTAGGTACACCTGTGAACATTCTGGAAGGCATCGAACGCGGAGTTGACATGTTCGACTGCGTAATGCCTACACGTAACGGACGCAACGGTATGCTGTTTACAAAAGACGGTATCATCAACATGCGTAACAAGAAATGGGAAACCGACTTCTCTCCTATTGAGGCAGACGGTGCATCTTACGTAGATACATTATATAGTAAGGCCTATCTGCGCCACCTCTTCCATGCACAGGAGTTGCTGGCCATGCAGATTGCTTCCATTCACAATCTGGCATTTTACCTTTGGCTTGCCGGTGAAGCCCGCAAGCATATTATTGCCGGTGATTTCTCTACATGGAAACCGATGATGGTACAACGTGTATCGACAAGATTATGAGAAAGATTGACTGGAAGATGCTGAAAGACATCAAGCTGCCTGTCGGGAAAAATAAGTTCCTCAAGCGGTTGGACTGGTACATCATCAAGAAGTTCCTGGGAACATACGTGTTTGCCATAGCCCTGATTATTTCTATCGCCGTAGTATTCGACTTTAATGAAAAAATGGACCGCTTCATGTCTCATGAAGCGCCATGGCAAGCCATTATCTTCGATTACTACATGAACTTCATCCCCTACTTTGCCAATCTGTTCAGTCCGCTGTTTGTCTTCATCGCAGTAATCTTCTTTACTTCCAAACTTGCGGAGAACTCGGAGATTATCGCAATGTTCTCTACGGGAATGAGTTTTAAGCGCATGCTGCGTCCTTATATGGTGTCGGCGGCTATTATCGCAATCACTACGTTCTGTCTCGGTTCGTATGTCATTCCTAAAGGCAGTGTTACGCGACTTAATTTTGAGGACAAATACTATAAGCCCCGCAAGTCAACCACAGCCCGCAATATTCAGTTGGAGGTCGATTCGGGAGTCATTGCCTATATAGAGCGCTTTGAGGATTACAGCAAAACGGGTTACCGCTTTTCGCTCGATAAGTTCAAGGACAAGCAGTTAGTGTCCCATCTTACCGCACGCAGCATTACTTACGATACGGCAGCCGTCCACAAATGGAAGGTGAAGGACTACATGATCCGTGAAATGGACGGTATGCGCGAAAGCATCGTTAAAGGAGAGCGGCTGGACACCATTCTCTTTATGGAACCTGCCGATTTCCTCATAATGAAAAACCAGCAGGAAATGCTCACCAGCCCTCAGTTGAGCGAGTACATAGACCGGCAACGGCAACGCGGTTTTGCCAATATCAAGGAGTTCGAGATAGAATATCATAAACGCATAGCCATGTCTTTTGCCTCGTTTATCCTGACGCTGATTGGCGTATCTCTTTCTTCGAAAAAGACAAAAGGCGGTATGGGATTGCATTTGGGCATAGGCTTGGGATTAAGTTTCTCGTATATCCTGTTCCAGACGATTGCCTCTACATTTGCAGTAAATGGTAATGTGCCGCCCGTCATAGCGGTATGGATACCGAACCTGCTTTATGCATTCATTGCATTCTATTTGTATAAGAAAGCGCCGAAGTAGGCAACTGTAGGAAGCTGTTGTCAAAGCATACCGCAGAATAGTGTAAAAAGGGACATTCATTAAATATTATAAAATTAGCCAACTAATTCATACACAAATTATTGCGAATTAGTTGGCTTTTTTGTATCTTTAGGTATTCCCCCGAAAACAAGGTTTGACGGCTAAAACGGGGGAAATACCCAAACTAATAAGATATGGCAAAGATACAAAATATTTCAGAAATTCACCCTACTTTGGGTTTTACAGAATTTGATATTCTGGAAAAATACCGCAAGAGTTTTAATGAGAGTGAGCTTGGCAAGCTTCATTCGGTCTTTCCGTTTGAATGTATGGCAAAAGCCGCAGGCCTGTCGGACCGACGCCTGGGCCGCAGGAACATATTCAGTCCTTCCGCAAAGATCGCCCTTATGGTCCTGAAGGCATACACCGGATTCTCCGACAGGCAACTGGTGGAACATCTGAACGGGAACATACACTACCAGATTTT
>NZ_JACOOD010000043.1:0-35893 GCF_014287405.1 Bacteroides sp. NSJ-48
GGAAGCTAAACAGAAGAACGAGGATTATGTCCCATACCGATATGCTAATGGTGATACCCGTAGGGAGTTGCTTATACGCTCGCGGTATTTACTTTTCAAATCAGCCGATAAATGGACAGAGAGGCAGAAACAAAGGGCGGCAATACTATTCGAAGAATACCCTGACGTTAAAAAAGCATATGGTTTGTGCCATTCCCTGCGGATGATATTCTCAAGGAATACCATAAAGGATGCTGCACGTCTGGCTATGGCACGGTGGTATTATAAAGTAGAAGAAGCAGGGATGCATTCTTTTAACGTCATTGCCGCTACTTTTTATGAACACTATGATGAAATACTGAATTTCTACAACCATCGTTCTTCAAATGCAATGGCAGAATCTTTCAATGCTAAAATTAAACTGTTCAGAGCAAACCTAAGAGGCGTAGCTGACAAGAGGTTCTTCCTTTTCCGCATTGCTAAACTATATGCGTATCCCCACTAAAAAGCTACTGACTCCTTATTTTATTTCTATCAGCTTGTGCGTCTGCAAGCTCAGCCGCCATTTCGGATGCTGCATCACGCAAGCCACAGTTTCCGCAGTATTGCTGCAAGAACAGGGTTGCAGGAAAAAGTGTCCGGCAGGAAGCGATTCATATACGGCAATATCCTGTCCTTCGTACACTACCTTCACCTCATCCATACGGGAAATGCACAATTTTGCACCTTGCTTGGGCGAGCAAGTCACCCAGTCTATATTATCCGGCAAGAAATGCGTACCGTTCGTTTCGATACAGACATACTTCCCCATCCGGTGCAGGCAGTCCACAAATTCACGGTCAATCCAGAGCGAAGGCTCTCCGCCCGTCAGTATCACCGTCACCGCAGGATATTTCCCCACTTCCGCCAAAATTTCCTCATCGGACATCAACACACCCTCTTCGTGCTGTGTATCGCAAAAAGAACATTTCAGGTTGCAACCGGAGAAACGCACAAAAACAGCCGGAGTACCCGTATGAAAGCCCTCTCCTTGCAAGCTGTAAAATATTTCGTTAATCTTCCTCATAAGCGCTCCTGTCAATCCTCCTCATAGATGGCTATATTCGACCCGGATTCCTGCACTTCCACTTTAAAGCAAGTAGGTATCTGGCTGCATATCCAGCGTGCCATATTCTCGGCTGTCGGATTAAAGGGAAGGACTTCATTGATGTTCCGGTGATCCAGTTTTTCTTTCACCGCCTGTTTGATGTGGCTGAAATCAACCACCATCCCGTCGGCATTCAGTTCTTTGGCACGGCAATAGACTGTGATTATCCAATTGTGACCATGCAGATTCTCACATTTACTCTGATAAGAAAGATTCAGGCTGTGTGCAGCCGAAACCTCCATTCGTTTAATGACTGTGTACATACTGTTAATACGCTGGTTAAAATATCATTTTATAGAACCGTGCATCTAATGTCACCTCGATGCGGCAGCAAAAGTACAAAAAACTTGGAATTTACACACGAGATTGACGCTTATTCATACATACAGTCAGCACTACGGCACTGTGCGGCTGCCTGATGTCCACAAAGATTCCGGTTGCAGGCAGAAAACATATTTCCCTGTACATATGAACAATAAACAACCGCCAAACAATTTTATTATTCATCTTTTTATGTATTTTTGCGACATGAAAGTCCTTTATATTCTGTTCGGTACACTTTCTCTGGCACTCGGCATCATCGGCATTTTCCTGCCGTTACTGCCTACTACTCCGTTTCTGCTGCTCACAGCCGCCCTTTATGTACGCAGTTCTCCCCGCCTTTACAACCGGCTGTTACACCATAAATACCTGGGAAGCTACATCCGTAACTTCCGTGAAAATAAAGCCATCCCGCTAAGAGCCAAAATCATATCGGTCTCGCTGATATGGATAACCATCCTCAACTGTATCTTTTTCATAGTCCCCTACTGGTGGCTAAAGGCAGTGTTGTTGCTGATTGCAGCAGGAACAAGCTACCACATCCTCTCTTTCAAAACACTGAAATAGATTCGAAAAACGCTCCCAGTCCTTTACGGGCATCCGCCAGTTTATCTTCCCAGTGCTTCACCGAATTCTGCCCGATAATATCCGTCACATACTTCACGGCAATGAACGGCGTGTTCTTGGTACGGCACACCCATGCCTGGGCATAAGCCTCCATATCCACCACATCGCCTTTTACATCCGACAGTTCCGTCAGGAAAGTATCACCCGTATTGCACACTCCTTCTCCCTGCCAATGCAGGCAATATCCTTTTTGCGCCAACAGTTCCGCCGAGTCTATCTCGCATTCCATATCAAACCCTTTCAGCCGCTGCATATCACGGTCTACAAAATGACGGCATACAAAAATATCCCCCACCTGATGGCGGACAGTTCCTGCCGTACCCACATTGACAACCAAATCGGGCTGCGCACGATTAATCGCTTCCGTAAGGTAAAAAGCAGATTTCACCTTTCCTATTCCGGTGCGAAGATAACCCACCTGCACTTCTTCCTCCCCTATCAAACCGGGGAATTTCAATTCCGTAAATTCGCCTTGAACGGCATAAGTCACCAAAATTTTCATATTTTCTTATTTTTATTCCGGAGTCTGTTTAAATTCTGTCCGAAACATTTCTCGAAGAGAATTTAAACAGACTCTTAATTAACAGGTTCACATCCCTACTTCATTATATACGATTTCAACGCCTCCACATATTCCTCAAAAGCATCTATTCCCTGCGGAGTAATCTTGCAAAGCGTGCAGGGCATCTTCCCCTTAAAAGTCTTGGTAACAACGATATACCCCGCCTTGGCAAGTTTATCCAGTTGCACACTGAGGTTGCCGGCCGTTGCACCGGTCTGCTGGCGGATGTATACAAAATCCGCTTCTTCAACACTGATGAGCAACGACATTACGGCAAGCCTCAGTTCACTGTGAAGCAAAGGGTTTAATTCCTTAAACATATCACTTACTCTTATTTTTGTTTTCCTTCTTCGCTTTATAGTTCAAAATATGCCCCGGTATTATCATTGCGAGTATGACCACCAGAACAAACTCCGGCAATATCTGCAAAAAAGAGGACTTATCCCAAACTTCAAACAACATTCTCAAGCCCAACAGAACGCCCATGCTCGACAAGCCCGAAAACCGGGTATAACGAATGAGAACCCCCGTAAAGATACTGCCCAACGAAAGCAATATGGCACACAAAGGCAATATTACTTCGAAAGCATGGAAGTATGCGGCCATCAACGCAACCGCCAGACAGACGATTCCCATAAACTGCCACATCTCATTCAATACTTTATCTATATACAAACTCACCGGCTTGTCCTTTCTCCGCATAAAAATGTAACTCAGCAGGTAGCCCACAACGGGAATTCCCCAAAAGCCCCACATCCATGCAAAATTTTGCGTCAGACCAACCCCGGCCCAAACAACCAGAGTCAGCAACACACAAACATACCCCCACAATAAAAACATATTTCCACTACCGGCATCCAGATTCCAACGTGTGTTCCGAATCATTTGAGTGATAAGCTCCAAGCTTTCTTTCTCATTCAATTTCCTATCTTCCATAGTCTTATCCAGTTTTTTATTACACATTATTACAACTCCGGGTTCGAACTCCGATACAAAGATAATAAGTTTATTTTATAAACCAAATTATATAATAAATTATTTTATATACATTTCAACAACCATATACACAAACTTATCCCAAATGATAGAAGAAGTAATTACCCGTACAACTACGGACTAATGCCAACCCTGCCAAAATCTAATCGTCCGACAGTTGTTTACTTCTCGTCCGACAGCCGTTTCTCTTTCGTCCGACAGTTGTTGGACGAAAGAGAAACGGCTGTCGGACGAGAAAATTTCAGCATGAAATAAATTAATAACAGTCCTGTTTTCCCCTTATTTTAATGCATACAGAACATTTTTCCTTGAAAAGCTTTTGTAATCTCCAAGTTAATTGTATTTTTGTGTACAATTTTGGTGTAGTAATGACAGACGAAGAAAAGAAGCTATTAAGTACTTTTGAAGCCAGACTGCGGCATTTAATCTATCTGCATGATGAATTAAAACGCGAAAATGCTGAACTTAAGCAACTTCTACAAGCTAAAGAAGAAGAATGCGGGAAAGTACGTGCCGATTACAAAGGACTGGAAAACAACTACACGAACCTAAAAACAGCTACGACAATCAGCCTTAACGGCAGTGACGTAAAAGAGACGAAACTGCGATTGTCCAAATTAGTGCGTGAAGTCGATAAATGCATCGCTTTGTTGAATGAATAAAAGAAAGAGGATGTATGAACGATAAGATAAAGATAAACCTGCAAATGGCAGGAGCAGCCTATCCCCTCACCATCAACCGCGAGGATGAGGAAATAGTAAGGGAAGCTGCCAAGCAGGTAAATATCCGGATTAATGCGTATCGGGAGCATTATCAGAACATCTCTTCAGAGAGGATTATAGCCATGGTGGCTTATCAATTTGCTTTGGAGACCCTTCAGTTGAAAGACCGTAATGATACTGAGCCCTATACAGCCAAGATAAAGGAACTGACGGAAGTATTGGAAGCTTATTTCAAGGAAGAATAAGAAAACGATTTTCTGTCCGTTTTTTATGAAAGAAATAACATCGCGCACTGTACAAAAGTTTTGTCCTGCAACGGACAGGCTTTTATGCAGTGTTTTTTATTTATATACTTTAAAAAACAAATTAATAAAATGACAGTAGTTACAATAGTAGTATCCATTGCCTGTTTCATCGTTGGCGGATTTGCTTCGTACATGTTCTTCAAGCATGGATTGAAGTCCAAATACGACAGCATCCTCAAAGAAGCCGAGACCGAAGCAGAAGTGATTAAAAAGAACAAGTTGCTGGAAGTTAAGGAAAAATTCCTGAACAAGAAAGCCGATTTGGAGAAAGAAGTATCGCTCCGTAACCAAAAGATACAGCAAGCGGAAAACAAGTTGAAACAACGCGAACTGGTGCTGAACCAACGCCAGGAGGAAATCCAACGCAAAAAACTGGAAGCAGAAGCGGTAAAAGAGAACCTGGAAGCCCAATTGGCCATCGTTGACAAGAAGAAAGAGGAACTGGAACACATGCAACGCCAGGAAATCGAGAAGCTGGAAGCCATCTCAGGACTTTCTGCCGAAGAGGCCAAAGAGCGTATGGTAGAATCCTTGAAGGAAGAAGCCAAGACACAGGCGCAATCCTATATCAATGATATTATGGATGATGCCAAACTGACAGCAAGTAAAGAAGCCAAACGTATCGTCATACAGTCTATCCAGCGTGTGGCAACAGAAACCGCCATTGAAAATTCCGTTACTGTATTCCACATCGAATCGGACGAAATCAAAGGACGTATCATCGGTCGTGAAGGACGCAATATCCGTGCGCTGGAAGCAGCTACCGGTGTGGAAATCGTTGTGGATGACACTCCGGAAGCTATCGTATTATCAGCTTTCGACCCTGTTCGCCGCGAAATTGCCCGTCTGGCGCTGCACCAGCTGGTAACAGACGGACGTATCCACCCGGCACGTATCGAGGAAGTAGTAGCCAAAGTACGCAAGCAAGTGGAAGAAGAAATCATCGAAACCGGTAAACGCACCACCATAGACCTGGGTATCCATGGCCTGCATCCCGAACTTATCCGTATCATCGGTAAGATGAAATACCGCTCTTCCTACGGTCAGAACCTGTTGCAACATGCCCGCGAAACAGCCAATCTCTGTGCTGTGATGGCATCCGAACTTGGTTTGAATCCCAAGAAGGCAAAACGTGCCGGATTGCTGCACGACATCGGTAAAGTGCCCGATGAAGAACCGGAATTGCCGCACGCACTCTACGGTATGAAACTGGCGGAGAAATTCAAGGAAAAACCGGATATCTGCAATGCCATCGGCGCTCACCATGACGAAGTGGAGATGACCAGCCTGCTGGCTCCCATCGTACAAGTATGCGATGCCATCTCCGGAGCACGTCCGGGAGCACGCCGCGAAATCGTAGAGGCTTACATCAAACGCTTGAACGACCTCGAACAGCTGGCTATGTCCTATCCGGGCGTAACGAAGACATATGCTATCCAGGCAGGACGCGAGTTACGCGTAATCGTCGGTGCAGACAAGATTGACGATAAGGCAACGGAAAACCTTTCCGGCGAAATAGCCAAGAAGATACAGGATGAAATGACCTATCCAGGACAGGTAAAGATTACTGTTATCCGCGAAACGCGTGCAGTAAGCTACGCTAAGTAAACAAGAGAATCAAAACCATAAGAGGAGCGTTGGTATCGGACTTTCGCTCCTTTTTTTTTATTTTATATTGTTCCGGAGTTTACGGAGTTTTCTTATTTTTGCCGGTATAATGCAAAAACCAAAGCCATGAAGGAGTATTTATTTGAAGTCTGCGCAAACTCCGTAGAGAGTTGCATCGCCGCCCAAGCCGGCGGAGCCAATCGGGTAGAATTGTGCGCCGGGATACCCGAAGGGGGAACAACCCCTTCCTACGGTGATATTGTCATAGCGAGAGAAGTCTTGCAAAACACCAGGTTGCACGTCATCATCCGCCCCCGCAGCGGTGATTTCCTGTATTCCCCCATCGAGCAACGTATCATGCTAAAGGACATAGACAATGCCCGCCGTTTAGGAGCAGACGGTATTGTTTTAGGCTGTCTGACGGCAGATGGAGAAGTGGATATTCCTCTAATGAAGCAGTTTATGGAAGCTGCCCAAGACATATCGGTAACTTTTCACCGGGCTTTCGATGTTTGCCGCAATCCGCAAAAGGCGTTGGAAGATATTATCAGCCTCGGATGTGACCGTATCCTGACTTCCGGTCAGCAACCCACCGCCGAAGCGGGCATTCCTCTATTGAAAGAACTCCAGTTGCAGGCAGCAGGACGCATTACCTTACTCGCCGGTTGCGGAGTAAATGAGAACAACATCGCACGGATTGCCCGTGAAACGGGTATCCACGAATTTCATTTCTCTGCAAGGGAAACCGTAGCGAGCCGTATGCAATACCGCAAAGAACGGGTACCGATGGGGGCAACCGTACAAATCAATGAATTTGAGCGAAATGTGACAACCCAAGAAAGAGTAAAAGCCACAATCGCCCAAATAACCGAATGAGATAGTACCAGAATCCGGATAGAATATAACCCACGTTACAGTCCTTCTACCGTTTTCATCAATTGTTCTCCCAAGCCTATCGTATAGCCTTGCGAAACAAACACCACCCGGTTGAATGTATCAGCAATGATAAATACCGGCAGGATTTCCTTATGTCTCAATTTCATGGTTTCTGCAATCTGCGCTGCAATACCGTTTGTATCTATACCGTAGATAATGGTAGACGGCAAGCCTGGAAATTCATCCGGACGGAATTTCTTATATTGAGTCTCATTCGGGAAAAGCAGTACCATCTTGCGTCCCCACTTCTCCAAACCGGCCTTGAAAGCAGCAATGTCACGCAGCGCATGATTGGTAGGTTCCTGATTGACTCCCAAGATTCCAACGACAAAATATCCCCGGCCGCAGGCCTCCAACAGGCTTTGCTCAGAATTCTCCGCCTGAAGCGGGGTAAAGAGAGATTCCGAATTGAAGCTGCCTATCACCTGCACCTCATCCTTACTCTCGCGCATCACCAACTCAAGCCGGGTGGTCTGTCCGGGATTGATACTGAATTCCGTGAGGCGGGAAAGCACACCTCCGCTTGCCAGGCGGGTTCCGGTTACCAGGAGGTAATCGCCGGCATCCAGCACCGTACCTTTCTTCAACAGACTGCTCCAGGTAGTGCCGCTGCCCATATCGAGATCACCCTCATCGTAAGACAGCAGTTGCAACCTGCCTTGCGGAGTCACTTTCGAAAGGGTGAAATGAGAGTAATATTTAGGATCGTCCAAAGACTTGACAGGCGAATATTCAGCAACCAGCCGGCCTTTCTGCGGAACAAGTTCCTCCATAAATACAGTATCCTTACAGTCCAAATCCACATCCAGCGCACCCTCTTCTTTCATCAGTTGCACCTTGCCCGTCACCTCGTCTATACGTGCAGGTATGCCCATGCTGCGCGCCATGGATACAAAGAAAATATCGCGGCTGTGTGCATCTGCCAACCGTGTCCTCCACACACCTTCGGGAGATATGGGGTCACCGCCCAAATTGCAATGCTTATCCACACGAATGTTCCCTGCTACCCACTCCACCAGTTTCATCGGTTGCGCTACATAAGCCTCCGCATCTTCCTTTGAAACCACCTTTCTGAAGAAAGCCTTGTACGGAGTCAGCATTTCATTACTTACGCGCGGATTGCGTACATACTTGCGGAAATACTCCGCACCGGTGCGTACATTGGACAACATATGGTCTATCAGTACTTCCAGCCTGACATCCCGAAGGTCTTTTGCCGAAATCCGTTGCAACAGGTCGATACCGCCCTTCTTCGACTTTTCGGAACGAAGGCGGGTCATGAAATCGCAGATAACCTTGTGATTGCCGCGGGAAGCTACCAATATTCCGGCAACCGCATCCTCATCCAACTTGTACCGGCGGGCAAAAGCACGCGCCGCATCCTCCGTCATAAACGTTGCCGTATAGGCATTGCGGATAGAATCTTCCTGCGCCAGCCTTCTGTCGTTCTCCGCACGCTGTTCCAGGGTTACCTCAGGCAGATTGGCTGTTTCCGACGGCGGTACGATGTCCATATCTATGGCAAATGCGTCACCTTCCTTTTTATCAAGTTTCACCGTCAGTTCCGACTGTTTGCCGAAAGAAAGTCTGGCAAAGCCGAAATGTCCGTCTTTCGATGCCCACACCAACATATCCCCTTTACCGGCCGTCAGCCCGCAAATACCGCCGGCAGAGGTGTATTTGGTGGCTACCGTATAAAATTCTGCATAATTGTATAGCTTGAATTCCACACAAGCACTGTCCACAGGAACACCGCCGGCATCCACTACGGTTACGGAAGCCTTTGCAGTAGGCGCGTAGTTGCCAATCACATTGATTTCAGTATAGGTAGGGGTAACGGACATTACCTCTTCCGCTCCCTCATAGCGTCCGAATACTTTTGTATGCATCAGCATTCCCCGGCTTGCGGGCGCGTTGAACCAACCGAGATTAAGTACCGGTTCGGGTTCGCAAGCTCCCAGAAAATACCATTTTCCATCTGCCCATGCCTCTACCCACGCATGGTTGTCATCGGTATGCGCCCAACGGGGAGTATATACCTGTCGCGCCGGAATGCCCACCGAACGGAGAGCGGCAACCAGAAATGTGGATTCCTCGCCACAACGGCCGTAAGCGGTACGCACCGTTGCCAACGGTGAACTTGTACGGGCATCGGAAGGTGTATAAATGGCTTTTTCATGACACCAGTGGTTCACCTCCAGAATGGCATCCTGTAGGGAAAGCGTTTTTACCCGATCCTTCAATTCCTTGTAGAATACGACACGCGCGCTGTCCAAATGCTCATTGTTCACCCGCACCGGAAGAACAAAATGCCGGAATATATCTTCGGGAATACGCTTTCCCCACGGCATTTCATCGGCAGCCTGCCGGGAAGCGCGCACATTCATCAGATGAAACTCCCCTGAATAATCCGCAATATCCGCCAAAGGCATATAGGCATAAAGAAATTCCAGTGCCTCACGCTCATAATCACTGAGAGAGGTATCGAATATGGCAAACAAGTCTCCTTGCGGCATCAAAGTTTTTTTCTGTTGGAAGTCTCGCTCCACACGCGAACGGTAAGAAGCATCCGTCATGAAATGAGAGTCACCGCAAGCAGCCAGCAGACATAACAGACAGATTATTCCGGAAAGTAAAGTAGTGTGTCTCATGATATACGTAATTATTAAGGTTGTATGACACAAAGATATGCAATATATTTGTAATACGCAGATGGCAAAACAAGGTATTTTTCAAGAAAATGAAGGAAAAAATGCAGATTTCTATGTTATAAAACATATTTCTCATAAACATTTTGTATCTTTGCAGCGTTAATAAGAGAGAAAACAATAAAAGATGTTCAACCGCTTTCCGAAACGCGGAAAGCAAAAAAAGAAGACGATTATGAAAAAGAATGAAAATGAAATTTTTATGTTACAGTACCGTATCAAACGCTATCAGGCAATGGGTAACGGAACTATGTGCCAAACTTTAAACGGCAAACTGCAAAAACTGCTTGCAAAGCAAGCTGCCATGACCATGTAAATTACACCTTTAAATAAAATGAACGGGGGCGGGAAATTTTCATTTCCTGCCCTCTTCTTTTACAAGCCTCCTGCCTATACGGGATAATAGGATGTTATGATTCCACAATATCTTTTCCGAAAGGTGCCAACGCCAAAGCGGCAAGTTTAAAATGCTGCATCCCGAAAGGAATACCGATGACGGTGATACACAGCAATACGCCGAACCCCAAATGCGAAAGGCAAATCCATATTCCTCCCAGAAAAATCCACAACACATTCATCAGTATGTACAGACAGCCTCCCGAACGCTCTCCGCTGCGCACCTCTTTGCCGAAAGGCCACAGGGCAAGCCCCGCCATCTTCATTGTTTGCATACCGAAAGGAATGCCGATGATTGTAATCATCATCAGCAAACTGGCAATCATATACTCCACGGCAGTAAGTATACCGCCGAACACCAGCCATAAAACATTCATCAGACAACCCATTGCATTACATTTTTACGTTCTACATTGCAAAGATACCATTCTTTTGGTCTTAAGCGAATAATAAGAATTTATTTATATCAGGAACATGTCTTTTATTCATCGAATTACCAGTCACTAAATTCAAAACTCAGCTGTTCCCAAACACCTTTTTCATCACTTTCTTCACGAGGGTTGGATACGGAAAGGCCTATCAGACGGATAGGATGATGTTCGTAATCAACCTCCCTCAACAATTGTTTCGCCAACGGCAGGATCACATCAAGTGCCGTCAATTCCTTGGACTGCGTAACGCTGCGGGTTATCTGGCTGAAATCGTGGAACTTGATTTTCAGCGTCAGCGTATTCCCCCGGAAGTTCTTATGTTCCAGACGGGTTACCAGTTCCACCGCAGTATGATACAACTCGATAATGACCGACGACCGCCGGTTAATATCCTTCTCCAAAGTATGTTCACACCCCACAGACTTACGAATGCGCACCGCTTCTACAGGACGAAGATCTATCCCGCGCGCAAAATCATAATAGATGTTCCCCACCTTACCGAACTCGCGCAACAGCATCGCTTGCGAACAGGCACGCAGTTGCCCGCCGGTATGTATCCCCAAAACATGCATCTTCCTTGCCGTCACCGGACCCACTCCCCAGAAACTCTCTATCGGCAGATGTGCTATAAATTCCAAAGCCTGGTCGGGATGAATGGTACACAAACCGTCGGGTTTACGGTAATCGGATGCTATCTTGGCAAGAAACTTATTGTAGGAAACTCCGGCAGAGGCCACCAGACTCAGCCGCTCGCGCACTTTCCGTTTGATTTCTCTGGCTATATCCACAGCCAGAAGAATACCCGGTTTATTTTCCGTCACATCCAAAAACGCCTCATCCAAAGAGATAGGTTCTATGACATCCGTATATTCATGGAATATCTCATGAATTTGACGGGACACCGATTTATAGACGTCCATACGTCCCGGAATAAAAATAAGCTGCGGACACAGCCGTTTTGCCTTCTGTGACGACATTGCCGAACGCACCCCGAACCGACGGGCTTCATAGCTGGCGGCAGCTACCACACCACGCTCTTCCGCATGCCCCACCGCTACGGGTTTGCCACGCAGTTCCGGATTGTCGCGCTGTTCTACGGAAGCATAGAAAGCGTCCATATCAATATGTATAATCTTACGTTCGGTCATTACCTTGCCAACTACCGATACAAAGATACACTAATTTTTGTTCATTCGCAGTATGCGCCGGTAGACATAAACAAAAGCGGGAATGAGGAATAAATCTGCAAAAATCCAGGCAGTCGGGTCACCGAAGCAAACAGCGATATAGCCGAACGCCGGAACTGCCAGCAAACTGATCAGAATACGGGCTATCATTTCGGAAACACCCGAAAGCATAGCCAAATTGGTATAACCTACTCCCTGAATTGTATAACGCAAAATACAAAGCAAACCAAGTATCGGGAAGAAAGAGACAGATATATGCAGGAAAAGCTCCGCATCTTTCAGAATTTCCACTTCCGAAGCCTCTACAAACAATAGAGTAAACGTTTTGGCTCCAACCATCAGCACTGCAAAAGTGAACGCCCAGTAGACTATCATCATCAGCGCGCTTGCCTTGACACCCTGCCATATACGTTCGGGCTTGCCTGCACCGTAGTTTTGTCCGCTATAAGTGGCCATCGCCATACCCAAGCTCTCGAAGGGACACATAAAGAACATCTTGATACGCATGGCAGCCGTAAAAGCCGCTACACATGCCGTACCCAACGCATTGTTGGCACTCTGCAGCATAATACTGCCGATAGCGGTAATGGAAAACTGCAATCCCATAGGCACTCCGATATACATCAGCGTCCGTGCCAGCGCACTGTCGAATTTACGTTCGGCAGGAGTGGTTCTCAGAATTTCAAAACGTTTCATCATATAGATGTAGCAAAGCACTGCCGATACTCCTTGAGAAAAGACAGTAGCGACTGCCGCTCCCGCCACACCCCAGTCCAAAACAAGGATGCAAAACAAGTCAAGCAGAATATTCAGGACGGTGGAAAAGAGCAGAAACCAGAACGGTGTCTTGCTATCACCCAAAGCACGTATAATGCTGGACAACAAATTATAGAAGAAGGTACAGGGGACGCCTATAAAAGTTACAAGCAAATAATAATAAGCTCCGGTGAAGATATTGTCCGGCGTACGCATCATGCGCAAAATATCTGCACAACAGATGCTTGTAACCACAGCAAGCACCACCGACATCACCGCAGCCAATTGCAAGCTGACCGCCACATAACGGCGCATTGTAATATAATCCCTCGCTCCGAACTTCTGTGCCACCGGAATGCCGAATCCTCCGCAACATCCGTTGCAGAAACCGAGTATCAGGAATATGACTGATGTACTCGCGCCGACAGAAGCCAGTGCATTTATCCCCAAAAATTTACCGACAATTGCAGCATCCACCAACGAATAGGTCTGTTGCAGCAAATTACCCAACAATAAAGGCAAAGTGAAATTAAATATGAGCGGAAGAGCCCGTCCTTCCGTCATTTCTCTTGATGTTGCCATACAATCTAATCCCCGAAACTCGACGCAAAATTAGTAAAAGAAATGCTGAGGGAAATTGATACATATCAAAAGATACGAAGAATACGGAGAGTGAGTGATTCGACATGTTTATTCAGACAGAAGAACAAAAGGACAAAAGATAGGAAATATGTTCTTTTGTTCTTCTGTCTGAATAAACAGTCGCTTACAACCCAGTCGTTTTCTTCAGTACGGAGCTGTGAGCCAGATAGTCAGGAGCCTCGGCATAGATATACATCACGCTTCCCCCTTTAATGGCGTCGATAATAGGGCGGCTGAGTTTTTGCGGAACAGCCGGACAGCCGAAACTCCGTCCCAAACGCCCTCCCCTGCTTGCAACCGAAGGATCGGCATAAGCAGCTCCATGTACCACAATGGCACGCTCGCGGGCACGGTCGTTAATGCCTTTTTCCAACCCGTTCAGGATGAGGGAATATCCGTTCCTGCCTTGATAGGTTGTTTCTGTCAGATAGAATCCCAGGGAACTTTTATAAGATCCGTATTCATTGGAAAACGAAGTGGCATACTTGTCGCCGCTGTTTTTTCCGTGCGAGACGACCGATGAGAAAAGCAGCCTGCGCTGCTTCATATCGAACACGAAAAGACGCTTCTCGGTAGAAGGACGTGAAAAATCAATCAGAGTCAGTACATCCCGTTTACGGCCTGCTATTTTATGATAGCCCGTTACTGCCTGGCGGAAAGCTTTCCAACTCACTACCCCTTCCAATTGCATGGAACGATACAAATCGGCACATGCTGCCGATTCTGCCGCCAACGAAACATCCGGCTTATCCGTCATGCAGGTAGCAGGTCTGTTTCCCAAAAACAGGAAACAGGGAAAAAACAGAAATAAAAAGGAGAGGCAAAATCTCAACATAACTATCCGACCTGAAAAATACCGGCGGCAAAGTTAGCACTTTCCACCCATACGACTATCATACAGATAGTTAAAAAGAAAGTAATCATTCGATAACAACTACTAAAGAACGCTCCGTCGGCGCCCAGTCAAATACAAACTTAGCATGTGAAGTAGCATTTCGCACACACATGTGCGAACGCGGCGTAGTACCCAGCGACCAGCTATACTCAATCATGGCTGTGCGCGGAACATTCACCGGTACTCCATGAATATAGGCTCCGTTGGTAAAACGGCTGGCATAAGGTGCATATCCGCCCGTTGCCGCAGAGCCGTCTTTCAGAAAGACCATGCGCGATTTCTTCTGTTGCAGTAAATACATGCCCAGCGGCGTTTCCTGTGCATAAGGCGGTGCATGCCGTCCTGTCGTTGCGGGATTCATGCTGCGGATTTTCCATTCACCTTTATCCATGCGCTCCAACGTAGCGATATTCTGGTCAAGACGGTCTACGAAAATAACATGCCTAAAGACAGTGCTGTCTGCCAACAGCTTCAAATAACGGCGGGGAACCAGCCACTCATCCTCCAGCGTAATGGGGAGAATACGGCTGAAACCGCTTTCCTCACCCAGCAGGTAAGCCAACGTCCCATCTCTGCCATAACGTTCGGGCACCAACGTATCTCCCGGCAAGTACAAGGGAACGGACTGATAACGCTCCACCCCAAGCGTATCCGCCACACGGCGATAGGCATTACGCACGAACTTACGCACCAAAGGGGCTTCCCGATTCAGATTCTTATAATTCTGCAATACCACCCACTTCACACTGTCCCGCTGCATATTCTCTATATAAGCCAGACAATTGCGGATTACATCCCATTTGAAAGAACGCACGGTATCCTTGTACGGATAGGTATCTTCCAGCGTATATGTATCGTAAAGCAAATCTTTGGTAAGCGTCACATCGGCTGCCGTCAGCAATTTCTCTCTGAAAGGCACTTCCACTACAGGCACAACAGTATCGACTGGTTCCGATACCTGCGCAACAAACAGGGTATCCTCCCGATGCCCGTTACATCCCGCAAACACCATGCACACAGCCGCGGCGGCAAAAAGAAAGAATCGTTTCATAAAGATAAATTTAAGTTCGTAATCGGGATTCAACATCTTCATGAATACCTGACACTACGAACAAAGATATAATTTTTTCTTACGTCTACAACGATTCTTCCCCGATAAATGTTGTACTCCACAACGCTTTTCAGGCAGGGGGATGCCTAAGTATACGGCTGAAATACCTTGAAGATATTATCGGGATACCCTGAGGATACAACTGAGGTACTCTGCGAATATGACTTAGAGTACCTCAATATATGTCCGAGAAACCATCGTTTTCCCGAAACGTTCATCAATATTTACATTCTTTGATTACCTCTATCAACTTGTTGAAATCCTCCGGATACACATCTCCGATATTGCCAATACGGAAAGTATCCGCCTGCGAAATCTTGCCGGGATAAATCACGAATCCCCTTTCCTTGAGCTGTGCATAGAACGATTTAAAATCAAAATCCGCATTCGGATAAAGGAAAGAAGTTATGACGGGAGACTATATAGCGTCAGGCAACAGAGTCTTGAAACCGAGTGAGCGCATACCTTCTACCAATACTTCATGATTTTTACAGTATCTTTGATGACGTGCCTCTACCCCTCCTTCTTCAGCCAATTCATCCATAGCCTGTTTAAAGGCTCTCACCACATGGGTAGGCGATGTGAAACGCCACTTTCCATGTCCTTTTTCCATCGTTTCCCACTGATCGTAAATATCGAGCGAAAGGGATTTGGAAACACCCTTGCAGCGCATCAGTTCCGACTTGCGGGCGATGATAAAACCGAATCCCGGTACCCCCTGGATACATTTATTGGCGCTGCTGATAAGAAAATCAATACCCAGTTCCTCTACATCCAAAGGCACTCCGCCAAAGCTGCTCATAGCATCTACAATCAGCTTCTTTCCGTGCATCTTTACGATGTGGGCTATCTCCTTCAACGGGTTCAGCACGCCGGTAGTGGTTTCGCAATGTACCACCGATACATGCGTAATCTCCGCATTATGTGCCAGATAATCGTCTACATAGCTGACGGACACCTGCTCCGTTTCGTCAAAGGCCAGCATATCGTAGTTGATACCGTGATACTCAGCAATATTTCCCATACGGTCACCATAAGCTCCATTGCTCAAAATCAGCAGTTTGTCACCCGGCTTAACGGTACTTCCTATAACGGCTTCCACACAATAGGTTCCACTGCCTTGCAGAAGAACGGAAGTATATTCATCGGTTTGCTTTGTAGCGAGTGCAACGAGGGATTTGCGTATTTCCTCTACGATATGCACATTATAATCTGCATCCCATGTACACCAATCGGTGAGCATGGCTTCTTTTACGGTTTCGGAAGTAGTAAGAGGTCCGGGAGTCAATAAAATGTAAGGTTTCATATTCTTGATAGTTTAAAGTTATTAATATTATCTATTACGGCAGGAAGTTCTTCAATGGAGTCTACTGTATAATGGGCTCCGGCAGCCATCATACGGTTGCGGACATCCTGTTTGCGGAGCTCCAGTTCGGTAGCAGGCAAAGCATTCACTTCATCCGGGGTAAGACCCAGTTCGTTACTGCCAAGCACTACGCCCACCGTCCACACTTTGGCATTCACCCCTTCTTTGATGTCGGCAATCGTGTCGCCTACCTTCACAACACAGTCCACCGAGGGAACGGCAAGTTCCGTCATATTCTTATAAATCATATAAGGAGCGGGACGACCGGCAGGAAGTCCGTCGGGCGTGACACAATTATCAACCACATATCCGCGGGCTGCGGCAGCCGGCAACACGACATCCATCATCGCACGGGTATAGCCGGTAGTGGAGCCTATCTTAATTCCTTGCGCACGCAATCCTGATATCGTTTCAACCACACCGGGAATAGGTGTTGTATAATCTTCCAGAGAGGCAAACAACACACGCTGAAAGTCTGCATAGCGCGCCAATATATCTTCCTCGGCATACGGGCGTCCGTATTTCTCCTGAAACTCGTTTCTTACGCGGTCTATATTGAACAAGGCGCGTATTTCCTCTACTTTGGTCAGTCCCATGTGGGCACGCGTTTCAGCAGCCGTTACCGGAGTGCCTATCACATTAAAACTCTCCATGAAAGCGGCAACCGGAGCGAAACAGCCGTAATCGACTGCCGTACCTGCCCAATCCATAATAATACATTCAATTTTCTTCATAATTATATCTTTGAGTTATTTCCCTATCCGTTTATTTTGCCATATCCGGAAGAAGTTCCAATGCAACACGCTTACCGGATAAACCACCCGCCGGATGAGGAGTATCGAGTTCTTCACCGGAAACTTCCGCATATTTCTCACGACGATAACGCTGTATCAGATAAACTGCCGAACCTATAAAAGCTACACTGCATGCTATACCCACATAACCGGACATCAGATTGTAAAAGTCCAGCCAGTTGACAGCAGGATTAAAGAACTCCTTGAATATCAGTACCACCACTGTACCCGTATAACCGATGAAGTCCAGTGTAATAATGAAAAAGCCCACATTCCCTTTTATCTTGAAACAAGCGATGAAACGCTCGAAAAAGAGTGTCTGGAAACTAAGGTAGACCGTGTAGAGCGACAAGCTTTGAAGGAACAGCCATGTCATGGGCTGCAATTGCAAGGCAGAATAATTGAAAGCCAGAAAACTCAACGTAGCCGTACCGCAAGTGACCAGCCCCAACAGCATACACAACACCTTTATGTTGCTCCGTACTGCGGACATCAACCCGAACATACACAGAATTATCAATGTAACCGTTGCATCCACCTTGGCAAACGCCCATGACGAGAGTCCCGCCGCATCGACATCGAGTATCTTCACCAGAAAATCTTCCTTGATATCCTGCAATACCGTAACGAACAGATTGGCAAAGAATAACATTACCAGCACAGGCATAAAGTTCTTGAACAGACTTAAACGTGCCTTACTGTCCAGGGCAACCCTTTCCGTGCGCAGTTCTTTATCTGCTTGCGTGGGTTGCGGCATCCGTGTCATCAGCCATCCCAGAAATGACAACAGCGGAAAAGCAAATGCACCGATGAAAGCGGGCATCCAGAATTCACTGATATGCAAATTATCCATCACAAAAAGTCCAATCGACTTTGCGGTCCCCGAACTGATAGCGATGCTCAACCCCATAAGACTTGCCAGTAAATCCGTGACACGACGCCCTTCCAGAAAACTAAAAATCACTCCCCACATACACCCTAAGGAAAGCCCGTTGAAAAACAGGGCAAATACATTGAACGGTTGCGGAAGCGCTCCGAAAAGTACAAGGGAAAGTTCGGCAACCGCCACTGACAGGATAATGAACTTCAAGCGGTTTTCCTTCTTCAACTCGGAAATGACCTTGATACCTATCAGTTTGGAAATAAAATAGCCGGATATCTGTACAATGCTGGTTGCAGTCTTATAGTCCATACCGAAAAAATCGAGTCCGTCAAACGTAGCCGCTGTAAATGGTTTACGCAATGCATACACCAAAGAATAAGAGAGCAAAGCAGCTCCACCCGCCCAAAGAATGAATAAGGCATCAGATAAATTCTTATTGGAAACTGTGAGTTCTTTTTTACCGATTATCGCATTCATGACATCTATCTTGTTTTTGATTCCGGCAGCAAAAGTAAGGCGGTATTTTAACAGCAAAAATGAATTCCCATTATTAATAATATTCATGAAATCAACATTTTATAATGTAACATTAATGCAATATTAATGTAATGAAAGCATAACATCCCACGGCTTTCTTTGCAGACTTTTTGAATAAAGAGCCATTATATCACAACGACATGAACGAACTGCCTGAAATATACAGACGCATTGAATACCTGCGCAACAAAGGTGTAAAAATGAAAGAGATAGCCGACCATACCAATATGGCGGCAAGTGTACTGTCCTCGCTCTACTCAAGCGTATTGCCTACCTATATCGGATGCATTAAAAAAGGGAATAATGAAGAAGAAGCATTGGACTACGCCCTGTCGCAAGTGAACAATGTATCGAAAAAACGCCTTCTCGGCAACCTGAAAGAGTTAAAAGAACAGTTGTATGCACTGGAGCCTGCGGTTGCCACCGGACAGAAAGAGAATCCGTTTCTGGACATGCTGTCGGAAGAGATGCTCCGTTCCGTACAAGACGCATATAACTACAGCGGCATATACATCAGTTACAGCCTTTCCTCTTCGACCAATGCCCTGAAAGTGGAGCCTTATCTTATCACAACATCCGAAAACAACGGCTATGTGAAAGTCGTACACATGAGCGCCTACAATACCACCCATTTCGGAACAGGTATTTTCAGCAACCACCAGAACTCCTACATCATATTCAATGAACGGGAATCACCGCAAATGGCACTGTTCACAATCTACCTGCAACTGCCTATGTACGATTTTCCGCATATGCTCAAAGGGCTCTACCTCTGCCTCGACTACAACCGCAACCCGATAGCCCGAAGAATACTGTTCATCAAACACTCGGACAGCACCGGCATGGACGACTTCCTGGAACTGAAAGGCACTATCATCCCCAAAGAAGAGCTGACGGAAGAACAGATACCTTATTATAACTACACCTGCCAGCCGGGCGATTATATCAAAACTTGCTCCGTTCCTTCTCCTTTGTTCAACGAAAAAGATTTGGAAAGAGAAAAAAAGATGCTGGAAATCTGAGCATTGCCCGCAACAGAGCGACTTTGCAACCTGGTTGCATTCCCTATTATCTACCTTTGCATCAAAAACAAGAGATAATATGGGAAATAATAATTGTACATGTTGTTGTGCACACGGTAACGCACAGCCAGACAAGCAACCGGAACACACCGGTTTCTTAAAGGACTACGGGAGAATCCTGCTTTCGGCCTCCCTGCTTTTCAGCGGAATCATCATGAAAGCTACAGGTATGGGATTCTTCGCAGATGACACTGTTATGTTTGCCTGGTACCTGGCGGCATACCTGCCTGTAGGCCTGCCCGTACTGAAAGAGGCGTGGGAAAGCATCCTGCAAAAGGACATTTTCAGTGAATTCACACTGATGTCCATCGCTACATTAGGAGCTTTCTATATCAAGGAGTATCCGGAAGGCGTAGCCGTAATGCTGTTCTACTCACTGGGAGAGCTATTTCAGGAAAGGGCGGTGAGTAAGGCAAAGCGGAATATCAGCGCACTGATTGACGTACGTCCGGAAACGGCAACGGTCATCAAAGGCAATGAGGCCGTTGTCACATCTCCCCGCCACGTACAGACGGGCGACATCATCGAAGTAAAAACCGGAGAACGTGTTCCGCTGGATGGAAAAATGCTGGATGAAGCTGCCGCCTTCAACACTTCCGCACTCACAGGCGAAAGCATACCGCGCACCATCCGTAAAGGCGGGGAAGTCCTTGCCGGAATGATTTCCACGGATAAGGTTATCAGGGTGGAAGTAACACGGCCTTTTGAGAAGAGCGCGCTCTCACGTATACTGGAACTGGTACAGAATGCGTCCGAACGTAAAGCACCGGCCGAACTATTCATACGCAAGTTTGCCCGCGTCTATACGCCGATTGTAACCGGACTGGCGGCATTGATCGTGCTGCTCCCTTTCCTCTATTCATTGGCAAACGCGCAGTTTTCGTTTATCTTTAACGACTGGATGTATCGGGCACTTGTATTTCTGGTTATCTCATGCCCCTGCGCCCTGGTAGTAAGCATTCCTTTGGGATATTTCGGCGGCATCGGTGCCGCATCCCGTCTGGGAATACTGTTTAAAGGCGGCAATTACTTAGATGCCATTGCCAGAATCAATACGGTGGTCTTCGACAAGACGGGCACGCTGACCAAAGGAACGTTTGAAGTACAGTCTTGCCATACCCCGCAAGGCATATCCGAAGAGAAGCTGCTTCAAGTCATAGCTTCTGCGGAACAAAACAGTACACACCCCATAGCCAAAGCTATCACCGGGTATGCAAAGCAAAGGAATATACTCTTGTCTCCGGCAACAGAAGTTACAGAAATTGCGGGCCGCGGACTCGAAGCAAGGATAGACGGACAGCGTGTCTTGGCAGGAAACACCCGCTTATTGTCCGAATATAAGGTGGAATACCCGCAGGAATTATCCGAAATCACCGATACGGTGGTAGTCTGCGCCATAGGTTCAGCCTACGCAGGTTATCTGCTGCTATCCGATACACTGAAAGACGATGCCTGTACAGCCATAGAAGAGCTGAAAGCTTTAAATATCAATAATATTCAGATATTATCGGGAGACAAGCAGGCAATTGTCACTAACTTTGCAGAGAAGTTAGGGGTGGCGCGAGCGTATGGCAACCTGCTGCCCGACGGTAAAGTAGAGCACATAGAGGAACTGAAACGAAACACTGCCAACCGGATAGCCTTTGTAGGCGACGGCATCAACGATGCTCCCGTCCTTGCCCTCAGCCATGTAGGTATCGCAATGGGCGGACTGGGCAGCGACGCAGCCATCGAGACTGCCGATGTCGTAATACAAACCGACCAGCCCTCAAAAGTAGCTACTGCCATTTGTGCCGGCAAGCAGACACGCCGGATTGTATGGCAGAACATTTCGCTGGCTTTCGGAGTTAAACTATTGGTACTGGCTTTAGGCGCCGGCGGACTGGCTACCCTGTGGGAAGCCGTTTTTGCAGATGTCGGCGTGGCTCTTATCGCCATAGTAAATGCCATCCGCGTACAGAAACTGATAAAATAGAAAGGGAAAAGCATATGAAAGAAAAGGATTATTTAGCCTTGTTGGCAAAGAGAGAGATACAGCCCACCGCCATACGCATATTAGTATTGCAGGCCATGTTCAAGGCAGGACGCTCCGTCTCTTTACTCGATTTGGAAAATATGCTGGATACGGTTGACAAATCCTCTATCTTCCGCACCATCACCCTTTTCCTTTCTCACCACCTGATACACAGCATCGATGACGGGACAGGTTCTTTCAAATATGCGGTATGCAGTGCAAGCTGCTCTTGCGAAGTCAACGACCTGCACACTCATTTTCATTGCGAGAGTTGCAACAAGACATTCTGCTTCCAGAATATCCCTACACCGGTAGTACAAGTACCGGAAGGATTTACGCTGAACAGCATCAATTATGTACTGAAAGGGCTTTGTCCGGAATGTGCGGCAAAAGATAAGCAGAAACAAAATTTCAAGACGCAGTGAAGAAAACAGTATACCTGTCGCTTATGAAGATTATATTATCTCCCTGCATTCTTTTGTAATCTAAAGTATTTTGCCTATCTTTGTAAGAATCAATATATTAAACAATGACAAATAGCAACGAAAATCAGATAATCCGTTTTGACTGGGCGATGAAACGCCTGCTCAGGAACAAGGCTAATTTCAGTGTCTTGGAAGGTCTGCTCACTACGTTATTGGGTGAAAAGATCATTATCCGGCGGCTTCTTGAGAGCGAAAGCAATCAGGAGGACGAGTATGACAAGTATAACCGTGTCGACATGCTTGCCGAGAATTCCAAAGGTGAGCTGGTATTGATAGAGGTACAGAATAATAATGAATATGCCTACTTCCAGCGTATGCTGTTCGGCACTTCCAAATTAGTGACCGAGTATATCAATAGAGGAGAAAGCTATGACAAAGTCCGCAAAGTCTATAGCGTTAATATCGTCTATTTCTCTTTGGGACATGGAACTGATTTCGTTTATCATGGAAAGACGGAGTTCAGAGGTATCCACACCAATGACCTTCTTGAACTCACCCCCTTCCAAAAGCAAACATTCAAGGTGGATACGGTGAGCCAGTTATATCCCGAATATTATATCCTGAAAGTAAACGATTTCAATCAGGTAGCCAGGAGCCCTTTGGAAGAATGGATTTATTATCTGAATACCGGGGAGATACCTTCTACAGCTACAGCTCCCGGTCTGGAAGAGGCCCGTGAGAGGTTGAAACTGGACAGCATGACCAAGGATGAGCTTGCTGCGTATTACCGCCACTTGGATAATATTGTAATCCTTCGTGACAATATCAATACCGAACGTGAAGAAGGAAGAGCTGAAGGCAAAGCCGAAGGTAGGGCCGAGGGTAGAGCTGAAGGTAGAGCCGAAGGTATTGAAGAGGGGTTGAATAAAGGATTGGCAAAAGGTCATAAAGAAGGAGTAAAAGAAAGTGCCCGTAATTTGAAAAAATTAGGTGTGGCTATTGAGGTCATTTCACAAGCTACCGGATTATCTAAAGAAGAGATTGAAATATTATAAAACGTTTTTTGAAAAGAGAACGTTTCATAATACACAAAAAGTAAAGCCGCTGAAAAACAGCGGCTTTACTTTTCATTTTGTGGAGCTGGAGGGAATCGAACCCTCGTCCAAACGAGGAAATCATAAGCTTTCTACATGCTTATCTTTGCCTGATTTTTCGTGCAACGGCAGAACCAAAGCCATCAACCGTTGCCTTATCCTCTAAAGTTTCATCCGAGCCACGAGGCTGACACGAACTATCCCCGATTTGACTGCACCACTTGACCGGAATGCTTCGGAGCAACAGCTTCCGAGTGATGTCCCGTCCCAACACCTTGTGTCGGGATTAAGCTAATCTACTATACTTCGATTAAGCAGCAAGAGCAAATTGTCTTTCGCCAGATAAAATTTTGAAGACTGAGATTTAAGTGCAAATCAACGACGCACTGCATGCTTACTTACCATTTCTGCCCGCTGTCAAATCCAGTCAACCCCATGACTTCATAACAAACAGAAAATCAAAAGAAAACGTATCATTTCTGATTTTTGAGGGATAAAAAAGAGATAAACAATATATCTTTTTTCTTTCCTTTCCGCTTTCTCTTCTGCAAAGATACGAATAAATTTCCTTATTACGGTTCTTAATCCCGGCAATTTTACATCTTATTTTATATTATACAGAGGAGAAACTGAAAGCAGCCGCACATGCATACCCTTCCTCGTACAGGTCGGTAAGCTTGCTTATGTCCCTTTCGATGCGGTCCACCACTATCGGTTTTTGCGGACGTATCACGATAATCTCTCCCGCATCTTCCAGCCGTTCCACCAGTTCCAACTGTTCGTTGTAAACACTGCTGCGCCGGTTGATAGCCTCGCGCAGGCGAGGATATTTCTTATAAATAAAAGATGGAACTTTAGTCCCCTGAATATCTTTCCGATACCCCCGGTTACGCGTAAGCACCACTACATTGCGGTCGTAACCGTCGCGGCGGGCACGCATCAGAGGAATGCTGTCCGCAATGCCGCCATCCAGCATCGGAATATTATCCACATACGCAACGGGACAAACAAAAGGCAGACTGCTCGAAGCGCGCACAATATCGATAACACGCTCCTTGTTCTTCTTTTCCTCAAAATAGTCGGCCTCTCCGGTCAGGCAGTTGGTGGTTACCATGACAAAACGCTCCGGGCAACTGAAATAAGCATCATAATCATACGGCAGAATATGCTCGGGAAACTCACGGAACAACAGGTCGAAATCCATGATGTTACGTTTCTTCAGCAGGTACTTCAGTCCGATATAATTATACTTCTCCAGCAGGTCGATATTGCTGTACCTAGCACGTCCCCGCTGCCCCGACATGTACGACAATCCGTTGCATGCACCCGCGCTGACACCAATCGTATAAGGAAATCGGATGCCCCGGTCCATGAAATTGTCCAACACGCCGCAGGTGAATACGCCTCGCATGCCTCCACCCTCCAGAATCAGGCCGCTCCGATTGTCTATATGTATTATTTTCTCCATAAGTGTCAGAATTAACGCACCAAAGATAGCTTTTGTTTACGATATTCTGTTTATATTTGCACACATAACTATAAATTAATAACAATTTAATCATGATGAAAAAGTCTGTATTAATTGCCGCCTTAGGACTGTTCAGTCTGAATACAATGGCACAAGACGCCCCCAAAGAAGAGGGATTCGTCTTTACTACCGTAAAAGAAAACCCGATTACGTCCATCAAGAACCAGAACCGTTCCAGTACGTGCTGGAGCTTCTCCAGCCTCGGTTTCCTGGAAAGCGAGCTGTTGCGCATGGGCAAAGGAGAATACGACCTTTCCGAGATGTTCGTCGTACACCACACCATGGTAGACCGCGGACAGAACTACGTACGCTATCACGGCGACAGTTCTTTCTCACCGGGCGGAAGTTTTTATGACATCATGTTCTGCCTGAAGAACTACGGACTCGTGCCGCAGGAAGCCATGCCGGGCATTATGTACGGCGATTCGCTGCCTGTACACAACGAACTGGATGCCGTGGCAGGCGCATACGTAGATGCCATCGCCAAAGGCAGACTCACCAAGCTGACTCCCGTATGGAAAAACGGTCTGAGCGCCATTTACGACACTTACCTCGGCAAATGCCCTGAAAAGTTCACTTACAAAGGAAAAGAATACACACCGAAGACTTTCGGCGAATCACTCGGAATCAATCCGGACGATTATGTATCGCTGACTTCGTATACACACCACCCGTTCTACACCCAGTTTGCCATCGAAATTCAGGACAACTGGCGCAACGGCCTTTCCTGGAACCTGCCTATCGACGAGCTGATGGCTGTTATGGACAATGCCATCAAGAACGGTTACACCTTTGCATGGGGCAGTGACGTGAGCGAACAAGGTTTCACCCGCGACGGTATTGCCGTTATGCCGGATGCAGCCCGCGGCGCAGAACTCACCGGTTCGGACATGGCTCGTTGGACAGGCCTTACCGCTGCCGACAAGCGCAAAGAGCTGACCGGCAAACCGCTGCCGGAAGTCAACGTTACCCAGGAAATGCGTCAGACTGCTTTCGACAACTGGGAAACAACCGACGACCACGGCATGGTTATCTACGGCATTGCCAAAGACCAGAACGGAAAAGAATATTTCATGGTAAAGAATTCCTGGGGACTGAGCGGCAAGTATAAAGGCATCTGGTATGCTTCCAAAGCTTTCGTTGCTTACAAAACCATGAATATCCTTGTTCATAAGGATGCACTGCCCAAAGACATCGCCAAGAAACTGGGCATTAAATAACGTCTTTCCGAAACCGGAACAGAAAAAGAAAAACGCATTAGTTGTCATCACTCATCACCAAATCCCTGCATACCCCTATTCATCGGGTATACAGAGAGTGACGACAAAATTATAAGAGTGACGACCGATATTCGGTCGTCACTCTTTTTTTGCAGCCTTCCGAACCAACTATCTGTATTACAAACACTTGCCATTCACAGACAGAAAATTGATTATACCTTGTTTTCTTTGTTTTTTGCCACATTTCACTCCGGTTATCTCCGGTACAAAATACAACAATGCCTTATATATAATGCCGCAAAGCTTCATACATAATGTCGCTATACCTGTTTCTTTTCTTCGTTTTGCAATTGGCAACCGAAGAGCCCGCAGTTGGCAACCGTACGGCCCGCAACCGGAAACCGGACAGCCCGCAATTGAAAAACGAAGTTTTACACCGTTCCGAACGGTATTTTACACCATACACAAGCGGGAAAAAGACGGTATGAAACAAGAAAAACAACAGGTGTTTCCCACGTTTCTTACCTTACTTTTTTTATATCTTCCACGATCTGCGGCACTGTCAGCCGGTTGTCCCGTAGCAACTCGCCTGCATCATAACGGTCTGCAAACTCTTTACGGATACCATAGTTCAGCACTTTCATACCCGATGCGCCGTAATAACGGGCAATCTTCTCGCCAAAACCACCGTCGAGCACACCGTCTTCGAGAGTTACCACCAACGTGTGGTCGCGTTTCAAATCTTCGAGCAAAGCCTCATCCACTCCTGTAATGAAACGGGGATTGACGAGTGTTGCATCCACTCCGGTTTCTTCTTTCAGCTTTCCAACCACTTCTTCGCCCAATTGAAAGAAAGAGCCAAGCCCAAGAACGGCAACCTGCCCGCCACGGTGCGCCACTTCATAACGGTTCAGCAGCTTGCCGTAATCCTTCTCCGGTTCGATGCCGCGCGAAAGGACTCCGTTGGCGGGGACACGAATGGCTACGGGATGCTCCGTCTGATGGATCCCCCACTCCAACATGGCAAAATACTCCTCACGGCAAGTAGGAGCCAGATAAACCATGTTCGGAATGTTGCCGATGACCGGAATATCGAACAGGCAAAGGTGAGTGACATCGTTCATTGTCGAAGCGCCACCCCAAAAGACGAGAATCAATGCGGGATTGTTATTGATACAGAGGTCCTGCGACAACTGGTCGTAGGCGCGCTGGATGAAAGTGCTGTACACCCCGAATACCGGTTTCCCGCCACCGGCGGCAATGGCAGACGCCATGGCAACGGCATGCTCCTCGGCAATGCCCACATCGACAAACTGACGCCCCGCCTCTTCGCGACGCTCTGGCGTAAAGCCGAATACGGTGGGTGTGCCCGCTGTGATGCCGACAACGGTACGGTCTTTCTTCATCTCTTGCAGCAGATACCTTGCCGTAAGGTCGCTGTAATCTTCTTCATTGCCGGAGTCAACCGCCGGGCTGCCCGTCTCCAGGCAGAACGGAGCACTGTAATGGAAACGTTCCTGCTGCTGCTCGGCAAGGCGGTAGCCTTTACCTTTGAGGGTATTGATATGTACCGCAACCGGGTGGGCGATGTCTTTCACCTTTCGGAAAGCATCTATCAATGCCTGCACGTTATTGCCGTCTTTCACGTACAGATAATCCAGTCCCATGGCGGTAAAGAAGTTGCAAGGCGCCTGACCGTCGGTTTCGCGCAGCAGTTGCAGGTTGCGATACAAGCTGCCGTGATTTTCGGCAATGGACATTTGGTTGTCGTTCACAATCACGATGAAGTTCGTTCCCAGTTCGGCTGCATTGTTCAACCCTTCAAAAGCCTCGCCACCGCTTAAAGAACCATCGCCGATTACGGCTATCACATTGCCCGTACCGCCTTTCAGGTCGCGCGCTTTGGCAAGTCCGGTGGCAAGGCTGACGGAAGTCGACGTATGTCCGATAACGAAGAAGTCATGTTCGCTTTCCGAGGGTTCGGTGTAGCCCGACACTTCATCGTATGCGGCAGCGTCCATAAATGCCGCCTTGCGCCCTGTGAGTATTTTGTGTGCATAACTTTGGTGGGAAACGTCGTAAACAATCTTGTCTGCCGGCGAGTTGAACACATAGTGCAAGGCAACGGTAGCCTCTACCATACCCAGATTCGGGCCTACATGACCGCCGTGCTCACTCAGCTTCTTCAGCAATACGCCGCGCACTTCTTCACTCAATGTTTCCAGTTCGCCTGCCGAAAGCCGCTTCACGTCGGCAGGCCCGTTAATCTTTTCTATATACATAGCTTTATTTAAAAATAGATGGTTTATTTAAAAACGACGGATAGCATAAAAATGATTTACCGATATGTCCGACGCTGCAAAAATACAACGGAGAGAACATTCGGAAGGTAGACGGATTACGGTTTGCGTTACCCTTTTTACGGTTTGCGTTTTTGCTCAAAATCTCCCCGGATGTGCATTTTTTACCTTGTTTTCTTGTCAAACCCAACTCTTTGCGTAAATTTGCAAGCTGATAGTTAACCGGACAATTTCAGTAGCAGGACTCTACTACTCCTATTCCCGGTACTGACATATGGAATACTAATACTAATAATTAATAACATGAGTTTGAAAATCGTTGTACTGGCAAAACAAGTTCCCGACACACGCAACGTTGGGAAAGATGCCATGAAAGCCGACGGAACCATTAACCGCGCGGCACTCCCCGCCATCTTCAACCCCGAAGACCTGAATGCCCTTGAGCAAGCTCTCCGACTGAAAGATGCACATCCGGGCTCCACCGTAACCATCCTGACCATGGGACCGGGACGCGCAGCCGAAGTTATCCGTGAAGGACTTTACCGCGGCGCCGACAACGGCTATCTGCTGACCGACCGCGCTTTTGCCGGAGCCGATACGCTGGCCACTTCCTACGCCCTTGCCACCGCCATCAGGAAGATAGGCGATTATGACATCATCATCGGCGGCCGCCAGGCCATCGACGGCGATACGGCACAGGTAGGCCCGCAAGTGGCTGAGAAGTTGGGATTGACGCAGGTTACTTATGCGGAAGAGATTCTGAATGTGGACAAAGCAGCCGGAAAGATTACCGTAAAACGCCATATCGACGGCGGTGTGGAGACTGTGGAAGGTCCGCTGCCCATCGTTATCACCGTTAACGGAAGCGCTGCTCCCTGCCGTCCGCGCAATGCCAAACTGGTGCAGAAATACAAACGCGCCCTCGGTGCGCAGGAGAAAGCCGCCATTGAAAAAGAAGGCGCCGAACTGCCGTATGCAGCCCTTTACGAGAAATACCCTTATCTGAACATCACGGAATGGAGTGTGGCCGACGTCAACGGCGACCTCGCACAATGCGGTCTGAGCGGCTCGCCCACCAAGGTGAAAACCATTCAGAATATTTCATTCCAGGCCAAAGAAAGCAAAACGCTCACGGGCAGCGACCGGGATGTAGAAGATTTGATTGTTGAACTGTTAGCTAACCACACGATAGGATAAGATTATGAATAACGTATTTGTATATTTGGAGATAGAAGGCACTACGGTAGCCGATGTCAGTCTCGAACTCCTGACCAAAGGTCGTAAATTGGCTAATCAGTTGGGCTGCCAACTGGAAGCAGTTGCTGCCGGCAGCAATCTGGCAGGCATTGAAAAGCAGGTATTGCCTTTCGGCGTCGACAAACTGCACGTATTCGACGCTCCGGGCCTGTTTCCATACACTTCCCTTCCCCACTCTTCCGTCCTCATCAACCTGTTCAAGGAAGAACAGCCGCAAATCTGCCTGATGGGTGCAACCGTTATCGGCCGCGACCTCGGCCCGCGCGTATCTTCCGCACTGACCAGCGGACTGACCGCCGACTGTACCTCACTCGAAATCGGCAACCATGAGGATAAGAAAGAGGGCAAGACCTACGAAAATCTGTTGTACCAAATCCGTCCCGCATTCGGCGGCAACATCGTGGCAACGATTGTGAACCCCGAACACCGTCCGCAAATGGCGACCGTGCGCGAGGGCGTGATGAAGAAAGAGATTCTGGATGCCGACTACAAGGGTGAAGTAATCCGCCACGACGTTGCCAAGTACGTTCCCGAAACGGACTATGTAGTGAAGGTTATCGACCGCCACGTGGAAAAGGCGAAACACAATTTAAAGGGGGCTCCCATCGTCATTGCCGGCGGTTACGGCATGGGCAGCCGCGAGAACTTCGACATGCTGTTCGACCTTGCCAAGGAGCTTCACGCCGAAGTAGGCGCCAGCCGCGCCGCCGTCGATGCGGGCTATGCCGACCACGACCGTCAGATAGGTCAGACGGGTGTAACCGTCCGTCCGAAACTCTATATCGCCTGCGGCATCTCAGGACAAATCCAGCACATTGCCGGAATGCAGGAGAGCGGCATCATCATCTCCGTGAACAATGACGAGAACGCTCCTATCAATGCCATTGCCGACTACGTTATCAACGGTACGGTAGAAGAGGTTATTCCGAAGATGATTAAGTATTACAAACAGAATAGTAAATAAGGAGTTAACTCCGCTAACTCCTAAAGGGAAAAACAATATGGCTAATTTTTATACAGATATTCCGGAACTCAAGTATCACTTGAACAATCCGATGATGCAGCGTATCTGCGAACTGAAAGAACGCGGCTACGAAGATAAAGACAAGTTCGATTATGCACCGCAGGATTATGCGGATGCAATCGACTCCTACGACAAGGTGCTCGAAATCACCGGTGAGATTACAGGTGAGATTATCGCGCCCAATGCCGAAGGTGTGGACGAAGAAGGCCCTCATTGCGCCAACGGCCGTGTGGAATATGCCAGCGGCACCAAACAGAACCTCGACGCCATGGTAAAGGCCGGACTGAACGGTATGACCATGCCGCGCCGTTTCGGCGGACTGAACTTCCCGATTACCCCGTACACCATGTGCGCGGAAATCGTAGCTGCCGCCGATGCTGGCTTTGGCAACATCTGGTCTTTGCAAGACTGTATCGAGACTCTTTACGAGTTCGGTAACGAAGACCAGCACAGCCGTTTCATTCCCCGCATCTGCGCCGGTGAAACCATGTCCATGGACCTGACCGAACCCGATGCCGGTTCCGACCTGCAGAGCGTGATGCTGAAAGCCACTTACGATGAAGCCAACAACTGCTGGCGCCTGAACGGCGTGAAGCGTTTCATCACGAACGGCGATGCCGACCTGCACCTCGTGCTGGCACGCTCGGAAGAGGGAACAAAGGACGGCCGCGGTCTGTCCATGTTCATCTACGACAAGCGTGACGGCGGTGTAAACGTGCGCCGCATCGAAAACAAGCTGGGTATCCACGGTTCGCCCACTTGCGAACTGGTCTACAAGAATGCGAAGTGCGAACTTTGCGGTGACCGCAAGCTCGGTTTGATTAAATACGTAATGGCGCTGATGAACGGCGCCCGTCTGGGTATCGCCGCTCAGTCCGTAGGTCTGTCACAGGCTGCCTATAACGAAGGGCTGGCTTATGCCAAAGACCGCAAACAGTTCGGCAAAGCCATCATCGAGTTCCCCGCCGTGTACGATATGCTGGCTATCATGAAAGCCAAACTGGATGCCGGCCGTGCCCTGCTGTACCAGACTTCACGCTACGTAGACATCTACAAGGCACTGGACGACATCGCCCGCGAACGCAAACTGACTCCGGAAGAACGTCAGGAACAGAAGAAATATGCCAAACTGGCCGATTCCTTCACACCGCTGGCAAAAGGTATGAACTCCGAATACGCCAACCAGAATGCTTACGACAGTATCCAGATTCACGGCGGTTCCGGCTTCATGCTGGAATATGCCTGTCAGCGCATTTATCGCGATGCACGTATCACCAGCATCTACGAAGGTACCACACAGTTGCAGACGGTAGCCGCCATCCGCTACGTCACCAACGGTTCTTATGCCGCCACCCTGCGCGACTATGAGCTGATTCCGTGCAGCGAAGAAATGCAACCGCTGTTGGACCGCGTAAAAGAAATGACGAATAAGTTCGAAGCCTGCACCAACGCCGTTAAGGAAAGCGGCAATCAGGAATTGCTGGACTTCGTGGCTCGCCGTCTTTACGAAATGGCTGCCGTGTGCGTAATGTCTCACTTGCTGATTCAGGATGCGACAACAGCTCCCGAAATGTTTGCCAAGTCGGCGCTGGTGTACGTAAACTATGCCGAATCTGAAATAGAGAAGCATTTCAACTTCATCCGTAAGTTCAAGGCGGAAGAGTTGGAAAGCTATCGCAAGTAAAGACGTATAGATAGAAAATGCAGCGGACACCGGAACTTTATCAGTTCTGGTGTCCGTTTGCTTTTTATACACCCTAACTCTGTATCCAAAACAAGATTCGTCAACCATTAATCAGATGAAACCGGATATAGAAATCGCAAATATTAACTAAAAAAAAGTTACTTTTCACTCAATATACAATTATTATTTATATCTTTATTTCTTTCAAGGATTTTCTTTGAAAATGAATCTAAAACACAACCAAACGTATGCAGCAAAGACACGAAAACAGAAAGACTTACTTTCAGGAACTGGCAACGACCAGTGAACTTCATTTCCTTCCCTACATTCACCGATTCACTTCTGTCACTCCCCAAAGCCGGATTCTTGAAATCGGTTGTGGCGAAGGTGGAAATCTGGTACCCTTTGCCCGCATCGGCTGCCGGGTTACAGGCATTGATTTATCCGAAAACCGCATCCGGCAAGCCCGCCAGTTCTTCCAGGAAGAAAGACTGCCCGCCACTTTCATAGCCTCGGATATTTTTCAAATCATACAATTGGAAGAAGCATTCGACATTATACTGATTCACGATGTTATAGAGCATATCTCCGAAAAATACCGCCTTTTAGAACATATCAAACGCTTCCTCACTCCCGGTGGACTACTCTTTATCAGCTTCCCTCCCTGGCAAATGCCTTTTGGAGGGCATCAGCAGATTTGCCGGAACAAATATGTTTCACGCCTGCCTTTCATTCATTTATTGCCCGCAGGCATCTACAGCAGTTTATTACACCACTTTGGCGAAAGCCAGGCACGCATCGATGAACTTCTCGACATACGGAAATGCCGGACAAGTATCGAACTATTCGAAAAACTTCTCTGCACTTCCCACTATCAGATTTTTCACAAACAATTCTGGTTTATCAATCCGCATTACGAACAAAAATTTCACCTTAAACCGCGTAAATTGCTACGTCTCATCGGTTCGATACCGCATCTGCGCAATTTTTTCTGTACCTCATGCTTTTATCTGATACAATCATGAGGAACCGTATCCATGAACTGGACTATCTGAAATGCCTGTTTATCATACTCATGATCATCTTTCACCTGAGCCATATAGGAAGTAAGTATCCGTATGCCAAAAGTATCGTATATACTTTCCATATGCCCGCCTTCCTGTTGATTTCGGGTTATCTGATTAACGTGCATAAAAAGCCGGAAATTTTTCTGAAAGCGATGGCATGGATATTCATTCCATACACCATTATGGAAATCAGTTATGCCTGCATGTCTATGCTATTTCCCGTTTGGGACGGGATAAAAGAAATCAGTGCCTCAGTTCTGCTCGGCAAAGTATTGCTTGATCCTATTGGGCCTTACTGGTATCTGCACGCATTCATATTATGTGGCACCACCTATTATTTCGTGCATACTTATCTCAGTTCGACTCCATTTATCCGCCTACTGGTAACAAGCAGTCTCCTTTTACTTTTCTCTTACATCTTTCATTTGCTGACATTTGCCAATGCTTTCTATTTCATGGCAGGCACTGCTATCCATCTGGGAAAACGTCCGTTCCTATCTTGTTTCCCCGCTTCTTTTCTTGCCATTATCCCTCTGGTTTTTCTGTGCAGCCAGCCGGAGAATCTGAACAGAGGCACTTTAGGAGGCATATTAATTACCGGATTGGTCATCAGCCTTTCGCTGCACATCTACAAACATCTTCCCCATACTGTGAAGCAAGCTTCACTGTTCATCGGAAAGAACACATTGCCTATTCTTCTTTTCTCCCCCGTCTTTACCGCACTGTCCAAACTCTTTCTGCCTTTTTTTTCGTTCGACCCGACAGGGATATGCTTTCTCTGTACCGCCACAGTCATCACTCTGTACGGTAGCATTTTCATCGCATTCTGTTTGGATAAAGCATGCCTTTCTCCTTTCTTCTTCGGAAAAAAGATACTCATATAGAAAATCGGCATTTCAATAGAACCTATATTACGGCGACACACGACCGGAATAACCCAAGAAGCGGAAATGTGATGCGGAAGCTCGGCATGACTTACTGCTATTCATATGAAGAACAATGGCAACCCAAGAACTTTCCTGTGATATTCAGGATGTACCAGTTAAACTTAGATGGTAATACTGATTCCGTATACAGGAAATACTGGGATACGTCCGAAAATCATTTTATCGAAGATTTGTAGCCGATATAAGCACGTTGCTTTCAAATAGACACATCATTCTTTTATTTACTGATAGGTCGATATAAATGGAACAGAAGCGGACAGAATAGAAAGAGAATGATTCAATTTTCTTCTTCGTCCGCTTTCTTTTCTTTATATTTGCATCTATAAAAGCTATCTGAACAAATAAAGTAAAATAGACGATTGCCCAATCATTGTTAGAGAATAATTTCTTTGATGTACAGAAACTTTTTGTCGTTATTTTACGCTTTTCTGCAAACTGTTCCGAAGTATTTCCCCGACAACATTTTACACTGTCGGGGAGCAAAGGGTGGAAATGGTTCTATCTATTCGGGATTTCTCCCGTCCTCTGTAGCACGCCGTCCCGATAGAACTCGATACGCCCGGGCTTGAACCCCATTTCTCCGAGGGCTATATACTTGATATAGTCCCGGTACTTTTCGCCTGAAAAGTTCTTTCCGCAGAGATTGTTGAAAAACATCGGGATAGAAAACCCGTCCTCGCTCGACAGCACCACTTTGCCGTCCTGTCTGATTTCATCTGTCATACCCATTTTGTTTTTAAAAGGTCGTTAAATATTGAAAACCGTTTTTTCTTTCCCTGCTTTCGCCTTGCAGTACAGGTCTGTTTTTCGGTTTTTTTAAGGCAGGGAGAGGATAAAGCATCGGCATAATGAGCCAAACCCGGATAGAAGAAGGTGTGTCGTAATGCACGATGCACCTTCTTTCTTATTCATCACTATACAAATCTGTTCATTTTCTTTAAGCTGCGATCTTTTGAAGATTTCTTTGATTTATGTGTTCCCAGCATCTAAAAACAGCAGTTGTAAGCTCATAAAACAGTCTAATCAGCCAGTTCATACCTTCTTTTGTCAGTTTTGCACACATCTTTTTTATATTGAAGGCAATGGCTAGGAAGGCAAAGTCCATGAAGACCTTGTCCTTTCCAAAATGTCGGAAACGTTTGTAGTTCATATTGTTTTTAATTTGTCCGAACACGGCCTCCGGTTCTATGCATCTCTGCCCTCTGTGTTTCAGTCCTTTCTCAGAGCAGAGCAGTTCTTTGGCTCTCCGCTTGTATTGTCTAAGCCTATGATTCAGTTCTATCGTCCTGTTTCCTTTTGCTTTAAAACAGCGGCATCGCAGGGGACAGCCTTCACACCTGAC